>JBDKFF010000261.1:0-8655 GCA_039798865.1 Bacteroidota bacterium | reverse complement strand
TTGATTCAATCGGCGAAGTCATTGGCTACCCGTTTTGATCCCAATATCGGATTGATTAAATCTTGGAATAGCTTCAAGGGAGGTTATAAATACCCGGTAATTATCGACAACATGATGAACTTGGAATTGTTGTTCTGGGCATCGCGTGAAACGGGTGATCCACGTTTTCGCCAAATCGCAATTACCCACGCAGATAATACGATGAAGCACCATTTCCGTCCCGACAATTCGAGTTACCACGTGATTTTGTACGATGTAGATGGAAAGGTTTTGGCCAAAAAACAGCATCAAGGCTATGTTGACGAATCTTGTTGGACCCGCGGCCATGCCTGGGCCATGTACGGATATGTAGAAATGTATCGCAATACCAAGGACAAAAAGTATTTAGATTTTGCACAAAAGATTTCGGATTACTATTTGAATCATCCGAATTTACCAGCTGATAAAATCCCCTATTGGGATTTTTATGCACCAAATATTCCGAACGAGGAGCGTGATGCATCAGCCGGCGCAATTGCGGCATCAGCCTTGTTGGAATTAAGTACCTATTCCAGTGAAAAAGGCAAGCGTTATTATGCCGATGCCGTGAAGATGTTGGAGTCCTTATCGACACCCGCCTATCGCGCAGCCTTGGGTGAGAATAACAATTTCTTGATTAAGCATTGCGTCGGAGCAAAGTCCTTAGGTTCAGAGATTGATGTGCCTTTGATCTATGCAGATTATTACTATTTAGAGGGCTTGTTACGTTACGAGCGAATGAATAAAAAATAGTGTGAAATTTGGGCTTTGGCAAGCGAAAAAGGTTTGCCAAAGCTATCCAAAATACGTACATTTGTGGCTTCATTTTTTATCAAGCCCCATGTCGTTAAAGAAAATTCAATCAGCCTTAATTTCAGTTTATTACAAAGACGGTTTAGCACCGATTATTCAAGAACTACACAAGAACGGAGTAACGCTTTATTCAACCGGAGGGACTCAATCCTTCATTGAAGAATTAGGCATTCCGGTAATCGCTGTGGAGGACTTGACGGGTTATCCATCCATTTTTGGCGGTCGGGTAAAAACCCTGCACCCCAAAGTATTCGGTGGTATCTTGCATCGCCGTGATTTGGCTTCGGATGTCGAGGTTGCTAAGCAATACGAAATTCCTGCTTTGGATTTGGTGATGGTGGATTTGTATCCCTTTGAGGAGACTGTAGCTTCGGGTGCATCGGATGAGGATATTATTGAGAAAATTGACATTGGGGGTATTTCTTTGATTCGTGGGGGAGCGAAAAATTTCAATGATGTATTAATCGTTTCGTCGCGTGAGCAGTATGCGGAGGTATCATCGATTTTCGCGGCGCATGGATCTGCATCCACAACACTCGAAGAGCGTAGACGTTTTGCGCAGAAGGCATTTGCCGTTTCATCGCACTACGATGGAGCGATCCAGCGTTATTTTGCGGGAGAGTCGGCTGATTTAGCGAATTACACCAGCTTGCCTGCGAATGGCTTGCGTTATGGTGAGAATCCTCACCAACAAGGTACTTTCTACGGTGATTTAGCAGCCTTGTTTGATAAATTACACGGGAAGGAGTTGTCGTACAACAACTTGGTTGACGTGGATGCTTGCATTACGTTGTTGGATGAATTTGATGAAACGGCTTTCGTGATTATCAAGCACATGAATGCTTGTGGTGTGGCGACCGGCCAAACGGTGAAAGAGGCCTATGATAAGGCCTTGTCTTGTGATCCTGTATCGGCGTTTGGTGGTGTTTTAGCGACAAACAATGAAGTGGACAAGGCGGCTGCGGAATCTATCAATCCTTTATTCTGTGAGATTTTAATTGCTCCGTCATTTACGGAGGAGGCCTTGGAGATTTTAAAGACGAAAAAGAATCGTATTTTGTTGAAGCGCAATGCGGTGGAGTTTCCTAAGAAAATGTTCAAGACCTTGTTGAATGGTGTCTTGGAACAAGACAAGGATTTGGTGATGGAAGGTGTTGCGGATTTCAAGACGGTGACGAAGCGTGTGCCGACGGACGAAGAGAAGCGTGCTTTGGCTTTTGCTTTAAAGATTTGTAAGCATACGAAGTCGAATACGATTGTATTGGCAAATGATGGCCAACTATTGGCATCGGGTGTAGGTCAAACTTCACGTGTGGATGCCTTGAAACAGGCGATCGATAAGGCGAAGGAATTTGGGTTTGATTTGAACGGTGCGGTGATGGCTTCGGATGCCTTTTTTCCATTCCCAGACTGCGTAGAGATTGCTGGAAAAGCGGGAATTGTGGCAGTGACCCAACCGGGAGGTTCGATCAAGGATCAGGATTCAGTCGATTATTGTGACGCCAACAACATTGCCATGGTGATGACAGGAATTCGCCACTTCAAACATTAGGATTATTCAGTTAAAATTTTTATTTTTAAGGCTAAGAATCAACAATTAGTACGAGTGATTAATAAGCTCGTTAACCAACACATTTAAATTAACTTATGTCAGAAGCACAAGATACATCAGCTCAAGATCGGGCAAATTATGGTGCAGATAATATTCAAGTATTAGAGGGTTTAGAGGCGGTTCGTAAGCGTCCTTCCATGTACATCGGGGATACCGGAATTAAGGGTTTACACCACTTGATTTGGGAGGTTGTCGATAACTCGATTGATGAGGCATTGGCGGGTCATTGCGATAAGATTAAAGTAACGATCAATACGGATAATTCCATTTTGGTAGAAGATAACGGTCGGGGTATTCCGACGGGCATGCATACCAAGGAGAAGCGCTCTGCTTTGGAAGTTGTTATGACTGTTCTTCACGCTGGTGGTAAGTTTGATAAAGATACCTACAAGGTTTCTGGAGGTCTTCACGGTGTGGGGGTTTCTTGTGTGAATGCCTTGTCGACGGACTTAAAGGTGACAGTACATCGTGAAGGAAAAATTTTCCAACAAGAGTACAAGATTGGTGTTCCTCAATATCCGGTGAAGGAAGTGGGAGAGACGGATCGTACGGGTACATCAGTATTATTTAAGCCGGATGAGACAATCTTTACGGTAACGGAATATAAATACGATACGGTAGCGGGTCGTTTGCGTGAGTTGTCATTCTTGAACGCGGGTATTCGTGTGGTATTGACAGATTTGCGTGAATTGGACGAAGAGGGAAATCCACGTTCAGAGGAGTTCTTCTCAGAGGGTGGTTTGCGTGAATTCGTGACGTATTTAGATGCGACACGTGAGCCATTGTTGACCGAGCCTATTTACATGGAGGGTGACAAAAATGGTGTTCCGGTTCAAGTAGCGATGGTTTATAATACATCGTATACGGAGAACGTCGTTTCCTATGTGAACAACATTAACACGATCGAAGGTGGAACGCACGTCGCGGGTTTCCGTGGGGCTTTGACACGTACGTTAAAGAACTATGCGGATAAGTCGGGCGCACTAGAGAAATTAAAAATTGATATCGCGGGGGATGACTTCCGTGAGGGTTTGACGGCCGTTATTTCGGTGAAAGTTGCTGAGCCACAATTTGAAGGACAAACCAAAACCAAATTAGGTAATGGAGAGGTTTCTGGTGCGGTTTCGGCGGCGATGTCAGATATGCTTGAGACTTGGTTAGAGGAGCATCCGAAGGAGGCTCGTCAGATTGTGGCCAAAGTGATCTTGGCGGCGCAAGCACGTCATGCGGCACGTAAGGCGCGTGAGATGGTGCAGCGTAAAACGGTTTTGGGCTCGAACTCTTTGCCAGGTAAATTGGCGGATTGCTCGGATTCAGATCCAGAGACTTGTGAGATTTACTTGGTCGAGGGAGACTCGGCGGGTGGAACTGCCAAGCAAGGACGTAACCGTGCTTTCCAAGCGATTTTACCTTTACGTGGTAAGATTTTGAACGTGGAGAAGGCGCAGGAATATAAAATTTACGAGAACGAAGAAATTAAGAACATGATTACGGCGCTGGGCGTGTCCTTTGGTAAGGATGGCGATGAGCGTGCGTTAAACATGGATAAATTACGTTATCACAAGGTGATCATCATGACCGATGCGGACGTTGACGGTAGTCACATTCGTACGCTTATTTTGACATTCTTCTTCCGTTACATGCGGGAGTTGGTGGATCGTGGATGTATTTACATCGCACAGCCGCCGTTGTACCAAGTGAAGAAAGGCCAACAGGTTCGTTATGTTTGGACGGAAGACCAGCGGAATCAAGCGATTCAAGAGTTGGCAGGAGCAGGAAAAGAAGACAGTGTAGGCGTTCAACGTTATAAGGGTCTTGGAGAGATGAACGCGGAGCAATTGTGGGAAACGACCATGAATCCAGATTCTCGTACCTTGAAGCAAGTAACCGTGGAATCGGCGATTGAAGCTGATGTTTTGTTCTCGATGTTGATGGGCGATGAGGTAGCACCACGTCGTGATTTCATTGAGAAGAATGCGAAATACGCGAAAGTAGACGTCTAGTTTCATGGAATTCGATTTTAAATCCTATCATTTGCGTGGCATTCACGCGACGACCGTGGAGGAAAAACAACAGATCAATCAGGAATTGAAAGATCTTTATGATTCCTTAACGGACGAGGATAAACGAATATTTAATTTGGAGCTTCAGAAGTTCCTGGCGACCGAGATGGGCCGACTGGGTTCGGATTACGAAGCGATTAAAAACCAAATTCCACAAGCCTAATATGAGTGACTCTAAATTAGATCAGATCATTAACGAAACAGAAGATTCCTCACAGGGGAATCTTTTGTCGTTCCTACAGCCCAAAAACTGGAAGATCAATTTAATGGCACCTCGCGAAGCCAATCGCAAGGTGGAGAAGTCTATGCAAAAGGCACAGGATACGATCGCGAAGGCACGGTATATCTCGCGTGATTTGTCTTGGTTGAAGTTCGACGAGCGGGTTTTGGATCAAGCACGTGATCAAGAAAAGAGCTTATTTGATCGTTTAAAGTTTTTGGCGATTACGGCTTCTAATCTGGATGAATTCTTTACCATCCGGATGGGCTCTTTGTATAATTACATCGATTTTGGAAAAGAGCGGACGGATTATTCCGGTTTGCGCGAAGTACCCTTTAAGCAAACATTGATTGCGGCAGCGCAGGAATTTAGTCAAGAAAAGCACCGTCTTTTTTTGGAGGAAATTCTTCCCTTGTTCCCCGAAAATGGCTTGTTATTAGCTTCATTGGATGATTTAACGCCGGATGAATTAGCAGATGCGGAGGCTTATTTCCATCGTACGATCTACCCGATGTTAACGCCAATGGTTTTTGACCATACGCATACCTTCCCTAGTTTATTGGCCAAAACCTTGATTTTTGGGGTGGTAACGGTGGGAATTGCCGACAAGAAAAATTCGAAAGGAAAGTACGAAAAGGATCGCAAGATTTCGTTCGTGCAAATTCCGTTGAACCTAACCCGTCTGTATGTGATTGAGCGGGATGATAAGATTTTATTCTTGCCCATTGAGCAGATTATTCAGAATTATTTACAGGTTTTGTACCGTAATGTGGAGATTGAATCGACTACCTTATTCCGAATTACGCGGAATGGGGATTTCGATGTAGTGGAACATGAGGATACGGAGACCGACTTTGTGGATGAGGTGAAGAAGAAAATTAAGGATCGCCGACTGGGTCGTGTGACCCGGGTGGAGGTAGAGCAACATCATTCCGATTTCTTATTAGGTGAGATGTTGAAGCGTTGGAATTTAGAGAAGTCGGACATTTTTATTAAAAAGGCCTTGCTGGATTTCACGGCATTCTGGCAAATTTTAAAACATCCGGAATTCAAGACGAAATTAGCTCCCAATCCATCTGTTGTGCCGCCGCTTGGATTGAAGTCGGTAAAGATCAGCGACATCTTCGAAACGATGAAGCGCGGGGATATTTTGTTGCATCATCCCTACAACAACTTTGAGCCAGTCATTCAATTGCTGGAACAAGCGGCCGAGGATTCGCAGGTATTGGCGATTAAAATTACCCTATATCGGATATCCAAAAATTCACGCATCGCGAGTGCCTTGTTACGCGCGGCGGAGAATGGAAAGCACGTTTCGGTATTGTTTGAGGTAAAAGCACGTTTTGACGAGGAGAATAACATTCGGGAGGCGACGCGTTTGCAAAAGGCGGGTTGTTTTGTGATTTATGGAATTCCGGGATTGAAGACGCATACCAAATTATTGCAGGTCATTCGAAATGAGGGTACGCATGTGATGAGCTATGCGCACTTATCTTCGGGAAATTACAACGAGGATACGGCGAAGCTTTATACGGATTTGGGTCTTTTGACGACTGATTCGCGGATTACCCAGGATATTTCGGAGTTCTTTAATGTAATTACGGGTCATTCGATGCCAACGCATTATGAACACTTGATTACCGCACCACGGGATATGCGGAATCGTCTCATCGAGATGATTGATGAGGAGATTGAAAACCACAAGCAAGGAATTCCGGCTGGAATTTGTTGGAAGATTAATTCCTTGCAAGATTTGGATACCATGGAGGCATTGTATCGCGCTTCCAATGCGGGTGTTCCGGTCTTATTAATCATACGTGGAATCTGTTGCATTCGTCCGCAGCGTAAAGGTTTGTCGGAGAACATATTCATCAAATCCATCGTCGGGAATTACCTTGAGCATACGCGCTTGTATTATTTCCACCGGGGAGGCGAGGCAAAGGTATATGGAGGTTCGGCGGATGTGATGGTTCGGAGTTTTGATCGTCGGATCGAATCCTTATTTGAAATGGTCAATCCACGTGCGAAGCACATGGCTATTACGATCTTGGATTGGAACCTTCGGGATACGGTGAATTCGTATGAGATGCAAGAGGATGGAAATTATTGGAAGGTAGAAAGTAGCGAACCTTTCAATATTCATGAAGCTTTTTATAAAATTTCGGAGGAGGATTTGATTGAACAAATTACCTTTGAGAATTATACCGTCAATTTGACGCAAACAGAAAATTAATTTACACCAACAAACATACAAATGGAAAGATTTACAGGCTTATTGGGGATTATCTTGATTTTAGGGGTATCCTATTTAATGTCCAATAACCGAAAGGCAATTAATTACCGTACCGTGGGCGTGGGCCTTTTAATGCAGATTGGTTTGGCGGTATTTATCTTAAAGACAGAAACCGGGCAAGCCACTTTCCAATGGTTGGGCGATTCGATCAATACCTTGTTAGGTCAAGCCGACAAAGGTGCTCAATTTGTGTTTGGTTCTTTGGTTGATCGTAAGTTAATGTCTCAAGCCTTTGGTGCGGGAAATGATTATATTTTCTTCTTTAAAGTAGTACCAACCATCATATTTGTGGCGGTTTTGGTGAACATGTTTTACCATTTGGGCGTCTTGCAGCGTGTTGTTTCGACAATGGGTAAGGGTGTTCACTGGTTGATGGGTGTGAGTGGAGCGGAGGCTTTGTCGAACGTTGCGTCCACTTTCGTGGGCCAGGTTGAGGCTCAAATCATGATTAAGCCTTACTTGAAAAATATGACAAACTCGGAGTTGATGGCCTCGATGACCGGTTCATTTGCGTGTATTGCGGGAGGTGTAATGGCAGTCTATATTTCCTTGGGAGTTCCTGCGGCGTATTTATTGGCGGCGAGTTTAATGGCGGCACCGGGTGCTTTGGTCATTTCGAAGATTATGTTCCCGGAAACGGAGAAGTCTGAGACTGAAGGAATGGTCAAAATGGAGATCACGAAGACACATGCGAATTTGGTGGATGCGATTGCGGCAGGAGCGAGTGAGGGATTGAAAGTTGGCTTGAATGTAATTGCGATGTTGATCGGATTTATTGCCCTTATTGCCTTGGTTGATTTAGGATTAGGACATATTGGAAATTGGATTAACGTGCCCGAATTATCGATGAACCTGATTTTGGGAAAGGTATTTTCCGTATTTGCTTTTGCCATGGGTGTTCCGGCACAGGATGTGGAAGTGGCAGGGGCTTTGATGGGTAAGAAAATGGTGGTGAATGAGTTTGTTGCTTATTTGGATATGGTGAAATTAAAGGCGACGTTGGACCCTAAAACCATTGCCATTACGAGTTTTGCCTTGTGCGGATTTGCGAATTTTTCATCGGTAGCCATTCAAATTGGGGGTATCGGGGAATTGGCGCCATCCCGTCGTTCAGATTTAGCGAAATTGGGCTTTAAGGCCTTAATTGCAGGTACTTTAGCCTCTTATTTATCAGCAACTTTAGCTGGTTTATTATTGTAATATGCGTATTGATCCCGAAACCGTCGAGCGAATAAAGCAAACGGCTGCTGTTGCAGACGTGATTGGGGATTATGTGAGTGTTAAGAAAAAAGGTGCGAATTATTGGGCTTGTTGTCCCTTTCATGGGGAGAAGACCCCTTCATTTTCTATTTCACCCAGCAAAGGAATTTACAAGTGTTTTGGTTGTGGAAAGGCCGGTGATTCGGTGCGCTTTATCATGGATATTGAGGGGCTTGGATATGGAGAAGCCCTACGTCATTTAGCCAAGAAATACGGGATTGATATTCAGGAGGAGGAAATGACAGACGACCAACTTCTTCGTCAGAATGAGCGGGAGAGTTTGTTGATCATCCTCGAATATGCCAAAGAATTTTTCAAGAAGCAGTTAACGGAGTCCGACGAGGGCAAGTCAATTGCTTTACCTTACTTCAAGGAA
>JBDKFF010000260.1:0-4932 GCA_039798865.1 Bacteroidota bacterium | reverse complement strand
TTAGAGAAACGTGAGGTAAATTGTACTTGGAATCCTTTGTTTCCTTGACCATAATCGAACACAACGGTCATCGTATCCGCATTTTTACGTCCGTCATTCCATTGGTAGATACCACCATTGGCAACTACGGAATTTGGATGCGATAATCCGGTAAACCAGTGTACGGTATCGATTTGGTGTGACATCCATTGGCCAGGAATTCCTGATGAATATGGCCAGAATAAACGGTATTCTAAATATTTACGTGGATCAAATGTATCCGCAGGACGGTTCATCAAGAAACGCTTCCAATCGATATCCGATTCCTTCAAAATGCTTGTTAATTCCGGACGTCTCCAACGGCCCGGTTGGTTCACGTTCCACATCAATTCCACCATCTTGATATCCCCAAACTTTCCCGATTTGATGAATTCCTCCGCTGCCCAATAGTTTTCCCCTGAACGACGTTGTGAACCGATTTGTACGATTTTACCGGATTCTTTTACCGCTTTCAATACCGCGCGGTTATCTTCCATGGTTTCAGCCAATGGTTTCTCCGTATAAGTATCGCAACCCGCTTTCACCGCTTCGATGGTATGCAAGGCATGTTGGAAATCTGCCGTTGAAATAAACACGGCATCAATACCTTTCGCCGAATACAATTCCTCGTTATTGCGATAGGTTTGGATCGTTCCGCCCAATTGCTTCTCTAAAAATGCCTTTCCCTCTTCACGACGGCGGTTCCATAGGTCCGACAAAGCTACCATTTCAAAGTTCATCTCTTTTGCTAATGCCTTGAATGGGGGGACGTGGGATGCGCGGTGACGGTCTGAAAAACCTACGCAAGCCACACGAACACGGTCGTTTGCGCCAATAATCTTACTGTAAGATTTTGCACTAAATGCCAGCGTACCTAATGTCGCTAATGCACCTTTTTGGATAAATGATCTTCTTTCCATTGTTAAATAGCTTATTTAATTTCTCTGATTTTGATGTTTTTGTAAAACACGGAATCCCCGTGCTCTTGGAATAAAATAGGTCCCTTGTCCTGCATTCCGAAGCCATCCCACTTGGCGTGCTTGCTGTGCGCAACTAAAACCTTGAAAATATTACTCTTACGCTCGTATTCGATTACTTTGAATCCGTTCAACCAATGTTGAACAATGTTGTTTGGATAGACGATGATACGTCCTTGATTCCATTCGCCAATCTTCCGTTGGAAACGCGGCTCCAATTTATTCGAGGGAATAATGTCATATAAACTTGCCAAGGTGCGATTTCCTACCGTACCTAATTTCGCGTCTGGATGCTTTGCGTCATCCAATACTTGGTATTCTAAACCGATGGCCGACATCCCTGAGTCATACGTTTCATTGACAAAATACTTCACACCTGAATTTGCGCCCTCAGTCAATTTGAAATCAAAGGTTAATTCGAAAGCTCCAAATTGCTCATTTGTCAAGATATCGCCCCCATTTCCAGATTCTTTACCTCCAGATGAATTGACGTGCAGCGTACCGTCCTCAACTGTCCAAACCGAGGGCGGAGCCGTTGTTTTAAATGCCGAACGGAATCCTGTTAAATCTTTTCCATTAAACAATAATTTAAATCCTGCGGCTTTTTCTTGCTCAGATAAGGTATTCAACGTATAGTTTTCCACCACTGTTTTTCCGTCGATCGGACGTGGTTGCATGTCTTTGCCCGTTTGGATACGGATGTTTTTCCACATCACCTGCATCCCAGGTTTCATCTCACCATAAATCGCATGTACTTGGAAGGCAATAAATCCTTTGGCAGTCATGTCATCCACTAAATAGGTCACAGGAACATCATTGATCCAGGTACGAATCGTGCTTCCAATCGCCTCAATGCGGTAATGATTCCAAACATCGCCTAATTTAAAGGCCTTTTTCGCGTCGGGTTTTAGTTCATTTTGAGATAACCAACCGCGACGAGATTCGTCGTAGATACCGCCCGACCAGCCACGCGTTGAGGGGTCGATCTCCGCTTGGTATCCATGTACCACACCATTGTTGTAGGTAGGGATAGATAAGCTTCGGAATTGAATTCCTGAGTTCATTTTGTTGTCTACTTTCACGTCAACTTCCAAAATGAAATCGCCGTATTCCTCTTCCGTTGCCATGAAGGAATTTCCAGTATTTGGTACGGTTGTTCCAACCATCACACCATCTTTTACTTCATAGATAGCCTTTCCACCCAATTGCTTAAATCCTTTGAAGGTTTTTCCATCAAATAAATTAGTCCATTTTTGTGCCTGGCTAGGCAAGGAAAAGCACAAGAGCGCGGCGCTCAAGGCAAATAGTAATTGTTTTTTCATAGTTCTATTTTATTGATTCCAAAAGGATGATCAACCTTGAAATTTACTCATTAATCTTGAATTAATTCTTTTTGTGTGTAGGCCTGAATCAGGTCAAAAAATACTCATTCGTAAATAGGCGCGTTTTGCCACTATTCTATTACTTTTGTAGATTAAATTTTATGCCGATGCAAAAACAAACGAAAGCCATTCGTATTCAAGCCGATCGTTCACACAATCGCGAACATTCTGTACCCCTTTATTTAACGTCAAGCTTTACGTTTGAAGATGCCGAGGAGGGACGTGCGATTTTTGCGGAGGAAAAGGCAGGAAATATCTATTCGCGTTACATGAATCCGAACGTGGATGAATTCGTGGCCAAAATGGTGATGTTGGAGAATGCGGAGGATGGGCTAGCCTTCTCAACTGGGATGGCAGCGATTTTTGCATCGATGGCTGGATTATTAAAAGCAGGCGATCATGTGGTAGCATCGAATGCTTTATTTGGGTCTTGCATTCAGATTTTGACGAAGATTACGGCTAAATGGGGCATTGAATGCACCTTTGTTCCGGGTGCTGATATCAAGGCATGGGAAGCGGCTATCCAACCGAATACCAAGTTTTTATTCTGTGAATCTCCATCGAACCCTGGTTTGGAGTTAATTGATTTACCTGCCTTGGCTGCCTTGAAGCAAGGAAAGGATATGGTTTTGGTGGTAGATAATTGTTTTGCTACACCGATCTTGCAAACGCCTTTAGATTTAGGCGCTGATTTAGTCATTCACTCGGCAACAAAATACATTGATGGGCAGGGCCGTGTTTTGGGAGGTGTCATTTGTGGCAAGAAAGTCTTCATGGATGAGATTCGCTTCTTTGCACGTCACACGGGACCATCGTTATCACCATTTAATGCCTGGGTTTTATCAAAGAGTTTAGAATTATTAGATCTTCGGATGCAGAAACATTCGGAAAATGCGATGGCTTTGGCCGAGGCATTGGATGGTCATGCAGCGCTGGTTCAAGTAAAATACCCATTCTTAAAATCCCACCCACAATATGAGTTGGCAAAACGCCAAATGAAATATGGTGGAGGTATCTTAACACTCGATATCAAAGGGGGCTTCGAAAAAGTAGTTGCGTTTAGTAAGCAATTGAAAATTGCCTCGATTTCCCCTAATTTGGGAGATTCTCGTACGATCATTACGCATCCTGCCTCGACGACACACTCTAAATTGCCGGCAGAAGAAAAGGCGGCTTTAGGAATTACGGATGGCCTTGTTCGCGTAGCAGTAGGTCTTGAATCCATTGAGGATTTAATGGCAGATTTCACACAGGCCCTTAACGCTATTAAGTAATGTTTATCGCGCTCCTCATCTGTCTGATTTTGTTGACGGTCAACGTCATCATCGGCGTGTATGTCGAGCGTAAGCTTTCCGCATTTATGCAGGACCGTCTCGGTCCCATGGAAGTGGGTAAATGGGGTTTGTTGCAGGTTTTTGCCGACTTGATTAAACTCATTCAAAAAGAGGATATTGTGCCTTCTTTGGCGCAGAAACGCTTATTCCTATTAGCTCCTTGGATTATTTTCTTGTCGATTTTTGGGGCTTTTTCCGTGGTGCCCTTAAGTTCAGGAACCTGGTTACAAGGCTCTCAGACCGAGATGGGTATTATGCTTTTAATGGGTATCGTCTCCTTGGATACACTCGGTATTCTGTTGGCCGGATGGACCTCCAATAATAAATATGCACTCCTGGGAGCGATTCGCTCGGCTGCTCAGTTAGTATCGTTTGAGATTCCCCTTGGTTTGAGCATACTTTGTGTCGTCATCATTTCGGGGAGTTTGAATTTACAGGATATTGCGGTCCAACAAGGCATTTTCTCGACTGAGGTACAATACTTATTTGGAATTAAGTCCCTGGGGATTGAAGTGCAGGGAATTGGTGGAATATTGACTTGGAATTTAGTGCGGATGCCTTTATTCTTTTTCCTATTTATCATTTATTTTATTGCCTCCTTAGCCGAAGCGAATCGTGCCCCTTTTGATATTCCCGAAGCGGAATCGGAATTAGTGGGTGGTTTTCATACGGAATATGCGGGTATGCGTTGGGCATTATTGTTTTTGTCGGAATATGGGATGATGCTCCTTGTTAGCTTGTTGGGCGTAATCCTATTCTGGGGTGCATGGTATTCCCCTTTACCGAATATCGCTAGTCTTCGTTTAGCCGATTGGACTAATGGGACGACGGGAACTTTGGCTGCTACCTTATGGGGATTTGGCTGGATTATGGTAAAAACTTATCTGTTAATTGCTTTGCAGATGTGGGTGCGCTGGACCCTCCCCAGAGTCCGCGTTGACCAATTCATGTACCTTTGTTGGAAAGTGCTGATTCCCTTCACACTTTTTTTCGTCGCAATATCCGCCCTTTGGTCGCTACTCGGGTGAGAAAAGTCTGATATTCTTTGTATCATTGACATCTGTTTATTGTTGACTAATTAACTATGATTAAAAACCTTACGCGATGGGGGCTTTGTCTCTCCCTGTTTATCTCCTTTAGTACCTTTTCCCAAGAGCACCAGTTACCCGTTTTAAGTGGTAAGGTGATTGATGCCCAATCCGGTGAGGTGATCGTAGGTGC
>JBDKFF010000259.1:0-3498 GCA_039798865.1 Bacteroidota bacterium | reverse complement strand
TACAATCGGAAAGGGAGCGAAAAGATATTGCTGGAATTAAGAAGTTAGCCAACGAGCGTGCTAAAAAAGCGAATCTGCACAATAAAAAGTTGCGCGATTGTCGGGTACACCTAACCGACGAGAAGGCTGAGTCCCGTCAAGAGACCATCTTATTTATCACAGAGGGGGATTCTGCCAGTGGAAGTATCACAAAGTCCCGTGATGTGCAAACGCAAGCTGTATTTAGTTTGCGCGGAAAACCGCTCAATAGTTTTGGACTCACAAAGAAAATCGTTTACGAGAACGAGGAATTTAATTTATTGCAGCATGCGTTAGATATAGAAGATAGTTTAGACAATTTGCGTTACAATAAAATCGTCATCGCTACCGATGCAGACGTGGATGGTATGCATATTCGACTTCTTATTTTGACATTCTTTTTACAATTCTTTCCCGATGTCGTACGGAATGGACACCTTTATATTCTAGAGACTCCTTTATTCCGTGTACGGAATAAAAAGGAAACGATCTATTGTTATTCCGATGAGGAGCGTAGAAATGCGATAGAAAAATTGGGTCCTAAGCCAGAGATTACCCGATTTAAAGGTCTAGGTGAAATTTCACCAGAGGAATTTGGAGAATTTATCGGTGAAAACATCAAATTGGAACCCGTAATTCTTGAAAAAGATTTTACCATACCTCAATTATTGACGTATTACATGGGGAAAAATACACCAGAACGTCAAAAATTTATCATCGAGAACTTAGTGATTGAAAAAGATCTTGAAGAGGTCTTATTATCCTAATCATTCAATTCAACTAGTTGAACTAATTCATGATAGGCCTTCATTAATTGAAGGCCTTTTGTTATTTCCATACCCTTCTTCGCTATTCTTGTCCCCTCATCTATTTGATCTAATTGATAATGGATTTCAGCCAATACATAATAACTTGGATGGTAATCAGGAAAGCGTTGAATGAGCAGTTGAAGTGATGCTATGCAAGCAACCCAATCCGATTCACGACGGTCTTCCAAAGCCAACAGATAGTAATTAAGCGGGTTTTCAGGTTGATTTTCTATTTCTTTTAAAATTATTTCCCTCCTATTCATTGTCATAATAAAGAAATTTAGTATGCTTGCATAACAAATAAATGCCTTATGAAAATATTAGTCTGTATTTCTGTTGTTCCAGACACAACATCAAAGATAGGTTTAAGTTCCAATAATTTTGTAAATCTGGAGGGCTTAACCTTAATTACGGGTCCTTATGAGGATTATGCTTTGTCGAGAGCCATTGAAATTAAAGAAGCCTCATCAGAAAATGTCGAGATTGTAATTTTCCACGTGGGACTTGAAAGTTCGGAGACTATTATCCGGAAATGTTTAGCTTTGGGAGCTGATTCAGCCGTGCGTGTGCACTCTCATGCAAATGATGCATTTCAGGTAGCCCAAGAAATTGCCGATTATGTTAAAGCTAATCCATTTGATTTAATTCTAATGGGTAAAGAATCGATTGATTACAATACAGGACAAGTTCATCAGTTTACAGCATCTCTTTTAGGTTGGCAAAATTTCAATCCAGTCATGGGTTTAGAAGTGAACGGTGCTACAGTTCAAATCAAAGTAGAGACAATTCAAGGTTACGCAAATATAAGTGCTAAACTGCCCTTAGTTTTAGGATGTCAAGAGCCAATAGCGGAATGGAAAATTCCATCTATGAGAGGAATCATGGCAGCCCGAACAAAAGAAATTCAAGTTCTACCCTCAACGTCCCAACCAAGTTTTGAGTATTCGAAAGACGAAGTGAATGAACAAAATCGAAAAGGAATTATGTTCACTCGAGAAAACTTAACTCAATTAGTCGAAATCATCAAAAAAGAATCTAAGTAATGATCAATATAGCCGCTTTTATCGACATCAAAGACAATAAATTGAGTGCAAGATCTGCTCAATTACTGTTATTGATTCAAGACATGCTAAGAAGTAATCCTGAGGTTAAATCTATTAATCTGTTTACAACGGATGATGTGAGTACCTTGGATATACCAACTATTCAGGGAGCAAATTTAACCTCCATTCATGGTTTATCTGACGCCGGCATATTTTCATCGGCCCAAATGCAAACAATTTTGGCTACTTTATTGAGCCATCAAATCAATTGCGTTATTGGATATAAGAATTTAGTGACTGATCAAGTTTTTCCGGCATATTGTGCGAAAACGAGTTTGCCTCTCTTAGGTCAGGTTATTAATTTAAAATTAGCTGAAAACGACATTGAAATACGGCAAAGCATTTTTAGTGGAAAGGCATCAACATTGGTCAAGGTAACTTATGCTAGTGTACTCAGTTTCAATAATGCTTTTGAATTTGGTATTCTTAAAGGAGATAAAATTACCTTGCATGCTAATCAATTAAAGCTAGAAGCAAACGATAATTATCAAATTAAGGATTTACATAAAGCGTCTGCAGGTATGAATTTAGCTGATGCAACCTATGTAGTAGGCGCCGGAAGGGGCTTAAAAGATCCAAGTAATTGGAATATAATAGAAGATTTAGCTGCCAAAATTGGCGCGGCAACGGCTTGTTCAAAACCAGTCTCAGATATAGATTGGCGTCCACATAGTGAGCACGTAGGTCAAACTGGAATTAAAATAGCTCCTAAATTATATATAGCTTGTGGTATTTCCGGGGCGATTCAACATTTGGCAGGTGTAAATGGATCTAAAACAATTATTGTGATAAATAATGATCCTGAAGCTCCCTTTTTTAAATATGCCGATTATGGAATTGTTGGCGATGTATTTGATGTAGTTCCTGAACTCATAAAAAATCTATAAATTCAAGCCTTAAAGGCTACACTTTCCTTATCTTTGTATTTTAAATATATACTTTGGGAGAGTTAGTTCAGTTACAAGTTATTTCGTTAAGCCCAAGTGCTGCTGGTGCCTCATCTTACATTCTATTTTTGCAAGCTGAGACAAGTAGCCACTTGGGTTTTCCTATGGTAATCGGAATAAATGAAGCCCAGGCTATTTCGATGTTTATGGAAGATATCATTCCTGCAAGACCACTGACACATGATTTATTTGCAAACTACATCAAAGCATCCGGAGGAAATATCTCTTATGTAGAGATAACATCATTTACAGATGGTGTGTTTTATGCCAAAATATTCGCTTCAAATGGAGATTATATTTTTGAAGTAGATGCTCGCCCCTCCGATTCAATAGCCTTAGCTCTGAGATTACATATACCTATATTCATTAAACAGGCGCTACTTAATGACATTGCAATTCCTTTGGAACACCTCAGTTCTGATGAAGACGAATCAGCAGAACTTGATTATCCATTGAATGAAACATCACCAGAGGAGATTATTGCTGCATTAGAAGAATCCTTGTCGAAAGCCCTAGCAGAAGAGAATTATGAGGAAGCGGCTAAATTAAGAGATCAATTAAATCAATTAACTAAATAATATGCGGTACACGAAAGGGAAAGCTCAAGCCTCCAATCAAATC
>JBDKFF010000258.1:0-2921 GCA_039798865.1 Bacteroidota bacterium | reverse complement strand
GTTGAAGAGCTTGCTTCTATACCACCTCCCGCCATCCTATCTGATTCGTTAGCTAGTGATTCGACCCACCATCGCATTTTACTTTTAGGTGACTCGGAGGCCGGAGGAATTAAGAATGTGTTAAATGATTATTGTCGGAGCAATGGCCACAAACTCGTGGCTACGGTGGAATGGTATTCCGCGACATCTGTAAATTTTGCTCGGGGAGATACGATTTCGAAAATCATCGCAAAATATAAGCCAACGTATATTTTTGTATTATTTGGTTTAAATGAAGTATTAGCTAGGGATGCGGCAAACCGTCGGGCCTTAGCGAGAATATTTCAAAAAAGGATACGGAAGGTACCTTATGCGTGGATAGGGCCGACCAACTGGGGGCAAGATTTTGTCGTGACGGATGCCTTTCGGGCTGCGGCTGACTCGGCAGCTTTCTTTTCTTCCAAGGCTTTGGTGCTGCCCAAATCTCAGGATGGGCGCCATCCCTCTTTAGCTGGCTACCGAATTTGGATGGCCAACATTGCGAACTGGGTACAATCAACGGCTCGTTGGAAAATCAAAATGATGCCACCCCATCGTTCGGGTTATCCTAAAAAATATAGAACAATTATACTGAATGCTGCCGAATATCGAGGTTATTGAGCTATTGAAAGGTATTCCTTTCGAGCAGATTTTACGGGACCTGTTTTTGTATTCCACCAAGGAGCCTTGGTTTTTTACGGAATATTCATTTCTGTTGGTGTTTGGTGTTTTTGTCTTTTTTTATGCCCTGCTTTTCGACTGGAATATTGTTCGTAAGCTCTATTTAGTCGCATTTAGTTTGTTTTTTTATTATAAATCCAGTGGGACTTTTCTGCTACTTTTCCTCACACAGGTCACCTGTGATTACGTTTTTGCCCAATGGATTCAAAAATCGGAAGGCGTCTCTAAAAAACTGCTCGCAACCATTTCGATTCTGTTCAGTCTTTCGTTTCTGCTTTATTTCAAATACGCCAATTTCTTCATCGAGAATACGAATACACTTTTGTTGACCCATTTTGATTTCGTCGATTTATTTCTTCCCATTGGTATTTCGTTTTACACATTTCAATCCATCTCTTACTTGGTGGATGTTTACCGGGGTCAAATTAGTGCTTCCTCGAATTTTCTTGACTATGCATTTTACATGACCTTTTTTCCGCATTTGGTAGCGGGGCCGATCGTTCGAGCCAGTGATTTCTTAGGTCAGGTCAATCACCCCACGCGTCCAAATGCATTCGTGTTCAAGGAAAGCTTTGTCCGTATCCTATTAGGCTTGATTAAGAAATTATTCATCGCCGACTACTTGGCTAAGTACGTCGACATGGTTTTCGAGAATCCCGAATTCTATTCGGGGGCAGAAAACTTGCTCGCAGTATTCGCTTATACTTTTCAAATTTACTTTGACTTCTCGGGTTATTCAGACATTGCCATTGGATTAGCCTTGTTAGTGGGTTACCGATTGAAAGAGAACTTTGTTAATCCCTATAATTCAACCAATATCACGGTTTTCTGGAGGAAGTGGCACATATCTCTATCTTCTTGGCTTCGGGATTATGTCTATATCCCCTTAGGTGGGAATCGCAAAGGGGAGTTCAATACCTATTTGTTTTTGTTGATGACCATGTTGATCGGAGGATTTTGGCATGGTGCGAGTTGGAAATTCGTTTTCTGGGGAGCTGCTCATGGATTAGCCTTAGGTTTTCATAAGTTGATCAAAGATAAAATTCCGGATCATTGGCTACTAAGTGCTTTGGGTTGGTTGGCAACTTTCCTTTTTGTTTCCTTTTGTTGGATCTTTTTCCGGGCGGCCGACTTCCCCGCTGCGCTCGAAATTATCCAACGAATTTCCTCTCATACCCTCTGGCAAGATTTCGTCGGCTTTGGGTATTCCCGATTTGAAATTTCAATTTTATTGCTTGCCGTTTTCGTGATTGTATTGATTCCCGTTGCGATAAAAAAATGGTGTATTGAGCGATTGTATTATGTGCCGTCGTTCTTTTGGATTTTCTTTCTTTTAATTGCCTTACAAGTAATCATTCAGTTTAAAGACGAGGTCGTTCAACCCTTTATCTATTTTCAATTTTGAAAAAGCTGCTATTTTTTCTGCTGGGTTTTTATGCGGCTGTGGGACAGGCGGACACGACTGTTATTTGCATGCCGTGTAATCAAATCACAGAGGATCTAGCACTCGTCCGATTGAAAAATTCGATTGGCAAGGAACCCTTTCGAATCGTCCACATAGGAGATTCGCACATTCAAATTGGTCATTTCGCTAAACAGATTCGGGATGTTTTCGCAGCGCATGTAACATTGACGGGAACTGGAATTAGTTTTCCTTATTCCATGGCGAAAAGTGTCGATGGTCCCTGGTTTAAATCCAAAGCCAGCGGAACCTGGGTTGGGGATAAGATTCTTTCAGCCAACCCCAAAATAGACCTTGGTCTAACGGGTTATTCGGTTATGACACAGGATTCCGCGGCATCGATTTCTTTCCAACTGCGCGACTCGAAGGCCAATTATGCAGGCGTGAGGGTTTGGTTTAATTCCGATAGTTTATCTTTTTTCCCAGATTTGGGGGATAATTTCAACCTAATGAATTTTACTCAAATGGATCATAAAATGGGTGTTGCTCATTTTGTTGCGAAAAATCGATTTGATCAATTTGAATTAAAGCTTCTTAAAAAAGACAGCCTGGACCAAAGCTTTCAATTGCATGGCATCGAATTACTCAATTCCCAAGGTAGCTTGGATTATCATGCACTGGGAGTTGCAGGGGCACAATTTTCACACTTGATTTATCGAAGTAAAAGTTGGAGAGAGCAGTTGAAATTATTGAATCCCAATTTGTTAATCTTTTCCTATGGAACCAATGAGGCATATAACACGAATTTTGATTCCGCTGT
>JBDKFF010000257.1:0-3121 GCA_039798865.1 Bacteroidota bacterium | reverse complement strand
TTCAAAGATACACAATCCCAGGCATTTTATAAATTTTACAGAGACCTTTGGGATTTTTCAAAATTTTGTCTACTTTTGCAATCCCTTTAGGGGAAAACCAATTTTAGCGCATACAATTTTAAAAATACAATATTATGGCAAAGGTTTGTCAATTGACTGGAAAGAGAACTCGTGTAGGTAACAACGTATCACACGCGAACAATAAGACGAAGCGTAAGTTTTTTCCAAACTTACAAACTAAGAAATTTTTCTTAGAGTCAGAAGGTGTTTGGGTTCGTATGAAAGTGTCTGCAAAGGCTATCCGTACGATCAACAAAAATGGTTTTGAGAAGACTTTAATCGCAGCAGCTCGTAAGGGTACGTTAAGCGTTTAATTATATCAATATTTTTATCGAAATTAGCCTCCTTGAAAACAAGGAGGCTTTTTTTATTTCCCTATGTTGAGTCCTGACGAATTTAAACGCTACCAAAAACAGTTGGCCATTCCCGAATGGGGGATGGACCAACAGCTGCGCTTGAAAGCCGCGCATGTCTTGGTGATTGGCGCCGGGGGACTCGGTGTGACGGTCATTCCTTATCTCGCTGCTGCGGGAGTCGGACGCTTAACCTTGGTCGATCATGATGTGGTGGAGTTGAGTAATTTAGGCCGACAAACCATTTACCGAAACGATCAAATCGGTCAATCCAAAGTTTTGTGCGCCAAAAGCTATGTCGGGGCATTGGATCCACAAGTTCAAGTGGAGGCAATCGTAGAAAAGTTCTCAATGAGCAATCTGCAATTGGTGGAGGCGGCGGATTTGGTGATCGACTGTACTGATAATTTCGAAACGCGCTACCTCATTAATGACGCCTGTGTTCGCTTTGGCAAGGCTTTCGTGTATTCGGCGATTCATACCTGGGAGGGGCAATTAGCTGTTTGCAATGCGCATGGAACGGGGCCCACGTACCGTTGTCTATTTCCCGATGAACCTTCGGCTGGCGAGATTCCAAATTGCAACGAGGCGGGTGTGCTCGGATTTTTGCCAGGTATCATGGGACTGATGCAAGCCAAAGAAGCTATTTTCTATTTGGCAGGATTAAGCTCACCTGCGCAATCGTCATTAATTCGATTCGATGTTCGAAGTATGCGAATGCAACAGTTTAGGATGGAGCGTTCATCTGATGCTTCTGATCGAATTTTCCCAACTAAAGTAGCTTTGCCTTTAGAGATGGAGCCAGCAGAAGCTCAAAAAGCTTTAGCGGCCGGCGATGTTCATTTTGTGTTGGATGTCCGCGAACCCTTTGAATGGGAATTGGCCAGTTTAGAAGGGACGATTAATATGCCCATGAATCAATTGCGCGTTGACATGATCCCCAAAGACCTACCTGGTCTCGTGATGTGTCACCATGGCATGCGCTCCATGTATGTCATCCGCCATTTGCAGGCGCAGGGTTTCGATAAACTCATTAATCTAGGCGGAGGCATCGATGCCTGGTCCCGAGAAGTAGATGCGCGCGTTCCGCGTTATTAAGAAACGATATCTCCGTACAAATCGAATTCCTCCGCTTTGTTGATTTTCACCTGAACGAAATCTCCCTGACGTGCATATTGCTCGGCGGGAATTAAGACCTCGTTGTCGACCTCTGGAGAATCGTGTTCGGTCCGACCGATAAAGAATCCACTTTCCTTGCGGTCCACCATCACCTTAAAGGTTTGGCCAATTTTCGCTTGATTCAATTCTTCCGAAATGCCTTGTTGGAGCGCCATAATCTCATCCGAACGCTCTTGTTTCACCTCCTCGGGCACATCATCTTGCACTAAATAGGCATGGGTATTCTCTTCGTGCGAGTAATTAAAAATACCTAAGCGATCGAAACGCATACGTTCCACAAATGAATAGGTTTCCTCAAAATCAGCATCCGTTTCCCCTGGATAGCCCGAAATTAAAGTCGTACGCAGCGCAATTCCGGGTACCTTTTCGCGGATGTCGGTAATTAATTGTTCCGTTTTTTCACGGGTAATGCCGCGGCGCATGTGCTTCAACATGGCATCGGATCCACTCTGTAGCGGCATGTCTAAATACTTACAGATATTATCACGTTCCGCCATGGTTTGCAAAATTTCCATTGGGAAACCAGCTGGGTAGGCATATTGTAAACGGATCCATTCGATGCCTTGAACGTCCGATAGACGCTCTAACAGTTCTTTGAGTTGGCGACCTGATTTCCCCTCAACCTTTAAATCCAAGCCATAAAAAGTTAAGTCTTGGGCAATCAAAATTAATTCCTTCGTTCCTTTTTTGGCAAGTGAAGTCGCTTCTTTCACGAGTTCATCCATCGGTCTCGAGACGTGACCTCCACGCATTAATGGTATTGCACAAAAACTGCAAGGACGATCGCAACCTTCGGCAATCTTCAAATAGGCATAGTGAGCAGGGGTGGTCAATAAACGCTCTCCCACCAGTTCATGCTTGTAGTCGGCCTTTAAAGCCTTCAGTAATCTGGGTAATTCATTCGTCCCAAAGAACGAATCCACCATTGGGATTTCTTTTTCTAAATCGTCTTTGTAGCGATGCGACAGGCAACCGGTTACGTATAGTTTATCGATTTTGCCGGCCTCTTTGGCATCGGCATAACGAAGGATGGTATCGATGGATTCTTGCTTCGCGTTGTCGATGAAACCGCAGGTATTCACCACCACGATGTTCGCAGTGTCTTTTTTTGCCTCATGTGTAACTTCTAATCCATTCCCTTTTAATTGGGTAAATAGGACTTCGGAGTCTACGAGGTTTTTGGAACAACCGAGTGTAACAATGTTGATGGATGGCTTCGGACTAACTTTGGTTTTCATGCTTGCTTTGAATAAGCGTGCAATTTACGAATTAATTTGCCAAAGCCGGAGGAAAATAATCGGCACGGGATACAAGTATAGATTTCTTTTTTTAGTATTGTAATTCATAAACTTATTTACCTACATGAAAAAATTCATATTGATTTGCGCTTGCATGGCATCGGGTTTGATGGCATTTGGGCAAGGACTAAACACGCTTTCGAAGCAAGAAAAGAAAGACGGCTACAAATTATTATTTGATGGTAAGACCTTTACGGGCTGGCATACCTATGGTAAACCGGGTAAAGTGGG
>JBDKFF010000256.1:0-3079 GCA_039798865.1 Bacteroidota bacterium | reverse complement strand
GGTTCTCCGCAACTTCCAATGCACGACGCAAAGCTGCTAATTTATTATGTATTTCTTGCATTTCGCTGGCCACGACCGACTTTGCGACAACCCCCATTCCGGCTTGAAAAAATAAGGTATTACCCTTGCTTAAGAAGGTGCGGATGGCAATGGCGTGATTAAAGTTTCCTTGGAAATCCATGAAACCAATCGCTCCACCGTAAATCGCGCGATTGGTAGGCTCCAACCGATTAATAATCGTCATGGCATTGTGCTTCGGAGCTCCACTCAAGGTTCCCGCAGGAAATGTATCCGCGACTAATTGCAGTGGATTCACGCCTTGTTGCATTCGACCGGTAACCTTGGAAACCAAGTGGATAACATGCGAAAAGAATTGTACCTCTTTGAAGGTCTCCACTTTTACTCGATCCGCACTTCGGCTCAAATCATTCCGGGCTAAATCCACTAGCATCACATGTTCGGCGGTTTCTTTGGGATCTGCCAACAGCTCTTGAGCTAATTCAGCGTCACGGGCATCGTCCCCGGAACGTCTGAAAGTCCCCGCAATCGGGTGAATTTCGGCAATTTCCCCTTCGATCTTGATTTGTTTCTCCGGCGATGCGCCAAAGATTCGGTATTGCTCATAATCGAAGTAAAATAAATAAGGAGACGGATTAACCGAACGCAAAGCGCGGTAAACTTGAAAATCATCCCCTTTAAATCCTTGTGAAAAACGACGAGACGGAACGATTTGGAAAACATCCCCGCGCAAACAATGTTTGATGCAAGTCTCCACAATTTCCTTTACTTGCTCATCATTCAAATTACTTACCTCATCCCCAACGCGCTTGAAAGGAGCTGGCTCGTAATGCGGCATATTTAATAGAAATGTCAGCGTATCAAAGGACGGCTCCGAACCATCATAACTGTGTGCATACATCGATAGCTGGTTATTAAAATGGTTTACCGCCACTACATAACGATAGACGTAATAACGAATCGATGGGATTTCCGTTTCCGTATTTTTAGCTTGGATTTCAATGTCCTCGAAATAGGTCACCGCATCATACGATATATGACCAAAGAGTCCATTCGCCATGGGTGAATCTCCCTTTTCCTTGGTAAATGCAAAACGATCCGCAAAAGCCTTAAGCGCCTGCACGGCATCTCGGCGATTTTCCAACGTAAATTCCTCGACCTTGCCATCCGGAAAGCTTTGCTTCACGATGGAATCCGTCAACTCAAATGATGCAATCGGATCAAAGGCAATATGTGAAAATCCATGCTCGCGGCCATGGTAGTCGGCCGACTCAAGTATCACGGAATTCTTAAAGTTCTTACGAATCTTCATGAAAATTCCGATGGGCGTGAGTGTATCAGCCAATTGGGTTTTACGAGCAGTTCGAATTTGTATTGTAGACATGTTTTCTAGGGACAAAATTAAAAAAAGGCTTACTGGAACAGCAAGCCTTTCGTAAACATATCATGTACACACAGCAAAACTGTTCAAGGATATATTAGCCTTGCCACCAGTTTTTGTTGTATGTTGCTTTTGTCATTGTCGTTTTATTTGATGCAAATGTAAACTGAAATCTGTTAATTCAAAATTTTAACCGATTAAATCCCACAAATTTCCATATAAATCCTCGAATACGAGCACTTTACCATATTCTTCTACCACCGGTCCGCGAACAATTTTGATGTCGTGCTTCAACAAATTTTGATGATCTTTTTCGAAATCATCCGTGTGTAAAAACAAGAAGACACGCCCTCCGGTTTGATTCCCCACACGTGACTTTTGCTCATCCGTAGCAGCTTTGGCCAGCAACAATTGACAAGATCCCTCGCCAGACGGCTGTACCAAAACCCAACGTTTCACATCGCTCAAACGCGTATCCTCGATTAAGGTAAAACCGAGCTTTTCAGTATACCAAGCAATCGCTTCATCGTAATCGGCTACCACAAGGGCAATGTGCATGAGGTGGTGGGGCATAATATCAGTAGTCAGTGGACAGTAATCAGTTGTCAGTGGCCAGGTTTTAGTTTTCGTCGCGGCCGACGAAGTTAAATGGACTGATTAATTTCAATTCCGCCTTAATGGCATCCGAAACAGCCAAGCCATCAATAAAATGAAGGAAGACGGTTTGGTCGATTTTACCGTGATGACGCGTTAAATCTTTCAAGGCCTCATAAGGTTTCGGGAAAGCTTCACGACGCAGTACGGTTTGAATCGCCTCCGCAATCACTACCCAGTTGTCTTCTAAGTCTTGTTGGATCTTGCTATTATTCAACTCCAATTTACCCAAACCCCGTTGCAAGGAATTCAAGGAAATCACGACATGTGCCAAAGGCGTTCCCACATTTCGCAAAACGGTCGAATCCGTCAAGTCACGCTGTAAGCGAGAAATAGGCAATTTGGCCGACAAGAATTCAAAGAAGGCATTGGCCATGGCTAAATTTCCTTCCGCGTTTTCAAAGTCGATCGGGTTTACCTTGTGCGGCATCGCCGACGAACCAATTTCCCCTGCCTTAATTTTTTGCTTGAAATAGCCCATCGAGATGTATTGCCAAATATCGCGCGACAAGTCGATCAGGATCGTATCCAAACGCTTCAAGCCATCAAAATAGGCCGCTAAATTATCATAGTGCTCAATTTGAGTCGTGTATTTCGATCGCGTAATCCCTAAATTCTGATGCAATTTAGCCGCAAATTCCGGCCAATTAACACCAGGAAATGAAACCTGATGCGCATTGAAATTACCCGTCGCTCCACCGAATTTTCCGGTAAAAGGCACCTGCGCCAAAAGGTCCAATTGGCGATTCAACCGCTCAACGAATACCTTAATTTCCTTGCCAAGGCGAGTGGGAGAAGCAGGCTGGCCATGCGTGTGGGCCAACAAAGGAATCTCTTTCCATTCCGTAGCATAGGCATCCAATGTAGCGACCACTGCCTGGTAAGCCGGTAAAATCACATCGCGATGCGCCTCCGCCAATGACAAAGGAATCGCGGTATTGTTAATATCTTGGGAAGTAAGACCAAAGTGAATGAACTCAACAAAAGGAGTTAAATCACCTGGGAGGGCCAACATCCGATCTTTGA
>JBDKFF010000255.1:0-3601 GCA_039798865.1 Bacteroidota bacterium | reverse complement strand
CTGGCAAATTCTGAGAAAGCTCTGGTTGACGGGAATGCCGGGCCATATTTTTCGAGCAAAATATCAATCCATTTTACATCCCCTTCCGGTTTGATTTCTATTCCCAGCGTTTCAAGTATCGTACGTTCGGCAAAACCGATCTGCCGGTTTGCCTCTCCCTGAAAAGTGCTTACGACAAACCGGTCATTATTTTCTTCAATTCCGAAAAGCCACAAGACCTGCCTTTCAACGGTCGTATCCTTTTTTACTATCAGCGCAAGTGTGCTGCCATCGGGTCTTTTGCCTATCAGGAGCAAGTCACCGGGTTTTGCCAGTTCGATAGCCGTATTATCGTTGAAATAGAGGCGATATTCTGCGCTTCTGTGAGGCTGATTGGCTCTTGAATCATACCAGGTCAGAAATCCGTTCGACGTAGTTGTCTTTTCTTCATCATCATCAAAATACATGAATGTGCAATCAACCTTCTGCCTTGTTTCGCCTGTTCCGAAAATGGATACCATTGGCCTTGTACCATTGAATTCATGCTGGTTCGATGTGGCCGGATCCGTCTCGACAGCGCTGAGCCTTTTGGTCGCTATCCCTGTAAAGTATTGTGAAAGTCCTGACATGGTTACTGCAATCCTGCTATTTCAATCATTTTCGCCGACTGACTGTGAAACATATCAGTTGCCGAATTGGTGATTTTTTCGAGAGGCAATCTGCCCCTTCCTTTCAGGGCACATTCCCAGATGATTACGATTTTCCATCCCGATTCTATCAATCGGGTCTGGTGAATACAGTCCCTCTCGGCGTTTCCATTTATTTTGGTTTCCCAGAACTCGCGCCTTGTTGACGGCCACCTGAAAAGATGGCAGCCGTGCCTGTGCCAGAAGCATCCGTGTACAAATACCGCTGTCTTGTATTTTGGAAAGACAAGGTCGGGCGTACCGGGCAAATTTTTGGCATGGAGCCTGTACCTGTATCCCATTTCGTACAGGGCTTTCCTGATGGCAATTTCCGGCTGCGTATTCTTGCTCCTGATTCCGGCCATCATCGCACTGCGCTTTTCTTTCGATACTACATCTGCCATTGTTACACTTCAGATGCAGCAACCAGTTGCAGTCTTGTTTGCCCAGATCGCACATCGGCTTCACCGAGAATATGCGGTTTCATGTGCCTTGCGACAGCTTCAATCACAGGAACAACAACACCGTTTCCAAATTGCCGGTATGCCTGGGTATCGGAAACAGGAATCTCGAAAGGTGGCCTTCCCGGACGGTCGTAGCCCATCAGTCTTGCACATTCTCTCGGAGTCAACCTTCTGGGGTTTTTCCCGTCCTGCCTGATCAGAATTTCAGAACCGTCCTTGTAATACCGGGCAGAGAGCGTGCGGGCAGTATCTTCCGGGCCATTCAGTCCGAATCCGAATCCGTTGCCTTTCTCTCTGTGCTTTTCGGCGTACTTGACAAGGTAGTTCCAGAGATTGTCGGTGAGGGTGTAACGATCGCTGACAACTCCATTGTCTCCCAATGTATATGGCTCTTCTGGCTCCTCGGTTCCGTCCTGTGGGTGAAGGATAGTTGACAGTCTCGGAGCTTTATTCAGATCCGGCAGGTTGATATTGTCAAATGAAAACCCGGTGTCTTCCCTGAAACCGGCGATAAAAATTCGTTCCCTGTGTTGCGGAACAAACCTTTTTGCATCAATGATTTTCCATGAGATGCGATAGCCGAGTTCTGCCTCGAGTGTTTCTCGAATGACCCTGAATGTCTGACTTTTGTCGTGACTTTGCAGGTTTTTGACGTTTTCCAGCAGAAAAGCTGCGGGCCTGTGATGTGCAATTATTCTGGCGACATCGAAAAAGAGCGTCCCCTGGGTAGTACACTCAAAACCGTGTGCCTTGCCCAGCGAGTTTTTCTTGGAAACACCCGCAATTGAAAAAGGCTGGCAGGGAAAACCGGCCAGCAGTACGTCATGGGCAGGAATGTCCCTCTCGTGAATCATCGTGATATCACCGGCAATCTCGTGGTCACATTCAAAGTTGGCCTGATAAGTCTGTCTTGAGAATTTGTTCCACTCGCTTGTAAATACACATTTGCCTCCGATACTCTCGAACCCCATCCTCAGGCCGCCAATTCCGGCGAAAAGGTCAATGAATGTGAACGAAGGCTCAGGCTTGCCATAGGTTATCGTCGGTTCGTTCACTATCTGCAAAAGCCTGTCAATAACAGCTTTTCTAGGCACGGTTTCACCTTTTTCCCACCTATAAACAGTTCTCCTGTCATATCCTGTCAGGGCAGCAACATCCGGGACGGTGAGACCGGCTTTTTCACGCAACTGGGTAAACTTCATAATCGCAGATTTCGGGTTACGCTGGGAATGATTTTGACATTTTGTCGCGAAGGTAGTATTTAAAACGAAATGTGTCGTAAAATGTTTTTTATTTTTTGTGTTAAGGCGAAGTGGGAGTGAACGGGATAGACGTGAATGAACGAAATCGCGAGTCGTGCAATTTCCTTAACTTTAAAGCAAAACTGCTCAGGCAGACCCGACCACTTCAAAGATACAGCGAAAAGGCTGGGGATTTCATTAGAGTTTCTACGCCTTACTCGCCAAATCTGAATCTCATAGAGCGATTATGGAAGCTCGTCGAGGCGGAAGTTTTGGCAGCCACCTATTTTCCGGGTTCAAAGAGCTTTCAAAAAGCCATTATTAATTTCCTGAACCAACTACAAAAGAAAAAATGAAAAACGAATTAAAAACACGATTATCACACAATTTTCAGCTTTTTGACCATGCACAAAACTTGGCGGCGTGAGCTATAATTTTGGTACCGGGGTTTGAGGGGTAGGACATATAATTGGTTAATCTTTTTCGTAATTCATATCAATTGAGGTTCCTAGCAATTTGGTTGCATCAGAAGCATCAGTTAATTCCAAGATAATGTTATCCATTACAACTTCTTGGAAGCTCTTATCATCAAATTCATCTCTCAAACTTTCAAGAGCATCTTCATTCGCAGAAATAATATACTGAAAACCATGATTTCGACATTCTTCATAAGCTATATTCAATACACTAGCTCTTTGTCTAGGGTCCATTGGGTCAAGCAAACGACTATCATGGAATATAAAATTTACTTTATGATTAAAATGGTTTTTTAAGATGGTAAAATCGAAGCAAAAGAGTTTTACCTGATTGATTCCATCACTCCTATCATGTTCAATTTCAGCTTCTATCTTATATCGAAGTAAATTTTCGCCTTCATTATTTTCAATCTTAATTCCAGATTTTTTGTTCTCATAAAATTGTAGTGCAAGTTCTTGAAAGGTAAATATATCCTCGTCAATTATGCTTTTTTGTCGCTTCAAATAGTTTATAGTTTCAATGTTTTCTTCATTTAACTGATTTTCGATTTGCAATTGTTTAATTTTGTACTCCTCCATCAATTTCTGATAGGACTCTAATCTTTCCAATCTAACCCGTGATGCACTAAGCTCGTCAGTTAAGACACGGTAATCATCCAACGCCCCTGTGGATTCAAGCATTTTTAATTTTTCGTCTTCAATCTTGCCTAAAGTTAAAATTTTTGATTTTACATCCTCTAAATCCGAGAGTAGTT
>JBDKFF010000254.1:0-4572 GCA_039798865.1 Bacteroidota bacterium | reverse complement strand
TGACACAAGATGCCGGAGGTTTATTGTTGGACATGGCTTCTCGATCCACTCGGATGCCCTTTGATGGTACGATGGAACCAGGTTTGTATTTTTCACTCGATTCGATGAAAGTGGGCACGATCTCAGCTCCCATTCCTTATCGTACGGAAGATGGACGTTCCGCGGTTCGTATCTTGTATTATAAGGCGAAATATCCACCCCATTTTGCCAACCTAAAAGAGGATTACCAGAAGATTGGTATGATTGCCCTATCGCGTAAGAAAAACGATGCTATCGAGGAATGGTTTATGAAGGCGAAAGAAGATGTGTTTATTTACATCGATGATGAGTATAAAGGATGTAATGTGTTGAGTGGGGGAGTTATAGATAACTAAGTTAAGAGTTAAGAACTGAGAACTAAGAGTTAAATTCTAGGAGTTTCATTAACCAAAAAGGCGCGAATTATCGCGCCTTTTTTACTTATAAATTGATTTTACTTCTATATAGAAAAAATAGATGTTGCTATACAGAATAACTCTTAACTCTTAGTTCTTAACTCTTAGTTCATTAAACTGCTACCGGCGCTTTGATTGCCGGATGTGGATCATATCCCTCCAAGGTAAAGTCTTCGAATGTAAAGTCCAAAATATCTTTCACCTCCGGATTAATCTTCATCGTAGGTAAAGGTCGCGGACTGCGTGTTAATTGTAAGTCGACCTGCTCCATGTGATTCGAATACAAATGCGTATCTCCTCCGGTCCAGATGAAGTCACCTAAGCCTAAATCACATACCTGTGCCATCATCATGGTTAACAAGGCATAGGACGCTATGTTAAACGGAACTCCCAAAAATACGTCGGCAGAGCGCTGGTATAATTGGCAGGACAGTTTCCCGTCAGCTACGTAGAATTGAAAGAAGGCATGACAAGGCATTAGGGCCATCTTCGGAAGGTCGGCGACATTCCAAGCACTGACAATAATCCGACGAGAATCAGGATTCGTTTTCAAGGTATGAACGGCTTCTTTGATTTGGTCGATCACGACGCCATTGGCGCCTTCCCAACTTCTCCATTGTTTCCCATAGACTGGGCCAAGGTCACCGTTGGTATCAGCCCATTCATTCCAAATACTCACGTTGTTTTCCGTCAGGTATTGAATATTGGTTTCCCCTTTTAAGAACCACAATAATTCATGGACGATTGACTTTAAATGCGTTTTTTTGGTCGTTACTAATGGGAAGCCTTCTTCCAAATTGAAACGCATTTGGTAGCCAAAAACGCTCAAAGTACCCGTTCCGGTACGGTCTGATTTAAAGGTTCCGTTTTCTTTAATATGCGTTAGTAAATCTAAATATGCTTGCATGTTAGGCTTCGAAGGTTTCCCCGTTTAAAAGTAATGAATGTGTGATTTTTGAACTTGGCTCCAACTGGGCAGTAGCGGAGCAATATTTATCCATCGATAGTTGAATCGCTCTCAATGCTTTGTTTCCATCAATTTCCCCTTTCAATTCGAACTGGATATTGATTTGTCGGAAGGGTGTCTTTTCGGTACCTTCAATTTTTTCGCGGTCACCTTGCACACGAATTTGAAAGTCCTCAATGATTTGACGCTGCTTTTTAAGAATCAAAATGACATCAATGGCCGTACAACCCCCTAATCCCATCAGTAACAATTCCATGGGTCTTGCTCCTGCGTTGTGCCCCCCAATTCCCTCGGCCGCATCGATGTGTACCGAAACAGGGGAGGAACCCATCGCCTCAAAGTGAAAATCTTGATCTAATCGATTTAATACTACTTCCATCTTATTTTAATTCAGTCGATTTTAATGCTTTGCTCCAAATAACCTCACCCTTTACATTGAATAAGGTCATCGTTAGCGTCCGGTCTTTTAAGGGACCCGAAACCTCGATTTTCGAGAACGCTCTTTCTTGCACCAATGTCCCCGGTACCAAGGTTTCGTTGTAATCTTGTTTTACGGCATCCGCTTTGCCAGCCGTCATGGGTGAAACCGTTAAATCATACAAGGGATAGGTTCCTGGGCGCTCCAATTTATTCAAATTGGAGATGTGGCGATCGCCCGACAAGAATAAGACACCCGGGATGTTTCGGTTTTTAATTTCCTTCAACAAGTAGTTGCGTTCGCCCTCGTAATTCGCCATGTTTTCAAATACCTTCGCTGGACTAATTACTTGGCCCCCATTCACGATAATCTTGAAGCTCGCTCGTGAACTGATTAAGGCATCTAATAGCCAATTCATTTGTTTTTGGCCCCAGTAGTCTTTATTGGGGTCATTTAACTCGTTGGGCGCCTTGTTCCAGCGGTCGTCCATCATGAAAAATTCGACATCCGCCCATTGGAATTTTCCGGTAATTCCCTCATTTGGAAAAACGAAATTCGGATTTCCCCAATACATTTTGAACATTTCGAGCGAAAGGTGCTTTAATGGAAAAGATCGGTCTGCATCATTTGGGCCATAATCGTGGTCATCCCAAATGGCATAATGATGAACATTCGCTAATAAGGGTTGGATCGATTTCACTGATCTCGCATGATCATTTCGGTGAATCATCCCTGTTCTCGTATAATCCGGTTCGCGGTAATAAAAATTATCACCTCCCCAAACCATGAAATCGGGCTTCTTTGCATACATTGCTGCATATACCTCATCTGCTCCGCCGTAGGGTCTCCCTGGTCGGTCCGTCGCTTCTTCATTCACATAGTTACAGGTTCCGAATAAGAAAGAAAACGCAGGAGGGTCCTTACGGTATTGCCAAAGCTCCTGGGTTTGAAACTCCAGGGGATAATCAAAGGACATTTTCCTATTATTTACCCAAACCTCATATTCATAGCGTTTACCCATGCTTACCTCATCGGCAATGATGCGTGCGATATAAGCATTTGCTTTGCTTGTTTGAACGGGATCCGTTTTATGAATGCTTTTGTTACCTTTTTCCCAGTATTGTAGGTGTACCTGTGCAGGCTTTTCGGTTTGCACCCATACGAGGACTTCTTTCATTTCGGAATAGCCCAACATAGGTCCGCTCTTGATTTGAGCGAATGCCCCCATTGAAAAGAGCAGGAATAAGGCAATAATTATTCTTTTCATGTTTATTAGATTAGTATCTTTGTGGCTTATTCAATTTTTCCATGGCTTACTATTCAATTCAGAACATTCCATTAACCGATTTAGCCAAAGATTTCGGTACACCATTGTATGTATACGATGCAGACAAAATTAGGGAAAAAATCTCGGTTTTAAGAGAGGCATTTGCCGGAATTGACTTGACGATTAAATATGCAGCGAAAGCCAATACGAATCTGTCAATTTTACGCTTGATGCGGGCGAATGGCGTGGATATGGATGTGGTATCTCCACAAGAATTGGAAATGGGTCTCATAGCAGGTTATGAAGGTTCAAATATCACGTTTACTCCTTCTGGCGTGCATTTTTCGGAGATTGAATATGCGGTAAACAAAGGTGCCATTGTCAATTTAGACAACTTATCTGTACTCGAAAAATTTGGTCAAAAATATGGATCAAGCAAGCCCTGTTTGCTTCGTATTAAGCCCCATGTTTTTGGAGGTGGGAATGAGAAGATTATGACGGCACATCCAGAATCGAAATTCGGAATTTCCATTCACCAAAAAGAGGAGATTTTGTCGATTGTGGAGAAATATCAAATCCAGGTTATTGGTTTGCATCAACATACCGGTTCGGATATTAAAGATGGGAAGACGTTTGAACAAGCGGCGTCCGCTTTATTTGATTTTGCGTATGATTTCAAGGATTTGCAAATCATCGATTTAGGTGGGGGATTTAAAGTGCCTTATTCGCCGGAAGATCCGGGTGTCAACATGCAGGAGGTCGGCCAAATCATGAGCAATGCCTTCCGTGCATTTTGCGCAAAATATGGTCGGGACTTACGTTTATGGGTAGAACCTGGCAAGTTTTTGGTCAGTGAATCGGGTACATTTTTGGCAGAAACGAATGTCGTTAAACGTGACCCCGTGAAAACTTTTGTCGGCATTAATACGGGTTTAAATCATTTGATTCGTCCGATGATGTATGGCTCGTATCATTATATTTTCAATGCTTCGAATCAAGATGCTTCCAAGCAAGAATCGTATCGAGTGACCGGTTATATCTGTGAGACAGATACCTTTTCTTTCGATTTTCAAGGAAAACAAGACGAAAGAATGTTGAACGAGGTCAAAGAGGGAGATATCATCGCATTAGCCAATGCAGGCGCTTATGGCTTTACCATGGCCTCGCATTACAATGCACGCTTTTTACCTGCCGAGGTTTTAGTCGATGGGGGAGTCGCGCGTGTGATTCGTAAGCGTGAGACGATGGAGGATTTGTTGAGAGGACAGGAAATTTAAAATTCAATAATGTAGAGCCGCGATACTTCGCGGCTTTTTTATTTGTATCTCAGATTAATTTAATTTGAAATATTAACCTAGGCTTTATCAATACTGAATTCATTTATAACCCCAGGCTTTAGCCTGGGGATTAAAAACGAGGCGTTTTTTGACTCACAAAAATACCATGAGTTATATCGGCCGTGTTCGATACCATAATTCCCTAGGCT
>JBDKFF010000253.1:0-6709 GCA_039798865.1 Bacteroidota bacterium | reverse complement strand
AAGTTCAATAACCTATTGACCATGAAAAAAACCGTTATAAGGCTTACTACAGCCTTTTTTGCTTGCACCTTTTTTGTGGGAATGGCACAATCTAACCCTCTTAAAACCAATATGTTAAATTTGGAAAAGCCCTTTGGACAAACACCTAACAACGAAGCCGTAACGTTGTATACCTTGAAAAATGCGCACGGCATGGAGGTACAAATCATGAACTACGGAGCCATCATTACCAAAATCATGGTGCCCGATAAAAACAAGGTCATCGAAGACGTTGTCTTGGGATTCGATAGCGTGGCCGACTACATCAAAGATTCTCCCTACTTCGGTGCCGTGGTAGGACGTTATGGAAACCGCATCGCTGCAGGGAAATTCAGCCTGGATGGTAAAAACTATAGCTTGGCGGCGCAAAACAATGGCCAACACCTGCACGGAGGCCTTAAAGGTTTCGATAAAAAAGTATGGAAAACGCTTTCCCATAAACCCGGAAGCCTGACTCTATCTTACCTTTCAAAAGATGGCGAAGAAGGTTTTCCTGGTAACCTGGAAGTTCAAGTAACCTATACGCTCACCGAAGACAACGCGATTGCGATGGATTATACCGCAAAAACAGACCAAGCAACTGTCTTAAATATTTGCAATCACTCGTACTTTAACCTAACCGGAAATGTGAAGCGCGATGTGCTTGATCATACCATCCAACTCAATGCGCCTTTTTTCATTCCCGTGGATAAAGTCTTAATCCCAACCGGCGAAGTAAAATCCGTGAAAGGAGGACCCTTTGATTTTACATCCCCCAAGAAGATCGGTTTAGAAATTAATGCTGCGGATGAGCAAATTGCTTTCGGCGGCGGTTACGATCATTGCTATGCCTTCGACAAAGCGCCTGGAGCTTATGCGAAAATCGCACATGTCGAGGAACCTGTATCCGGCCGGGTCATGGAAGTATTCACCACCGAGCCCGGTGTTCAATTCTATACCGGAAATAATTTAGATGGTCACCTGATCGGTAAATATGGTGCGAAATACAACAAGCGCACGGGATTCTGTCTAGAAACGCAGCACTATCCCGATTCCCCGAATAAACCCAATTTCCCTTCAACAGTCTTACGTCCCGGGGAAACCTACACATCGAAAACCGTTTATCAGTTTTCTGTAAAATAAATTGATTTGAAAAACGTTCTGGCGGTAGACGCTGCCAGGGTCATGACCCTGGCAGCGTCACCTTCGCTTCGTTCCAAAGTACATCCATCTCTGCCAGCGTCATTTCCTGCAAATTCTTGCCCATTTCGGCCGCACGGCGCTCTAAATACTGAAAACGATAAATAAATTTACGATTTGTACGCTCAACCGCCTGATCCGGATTTATATCAATAAAACGCGCAAAATTCACCAAGCTAAAAATCAAATCCCCTAACTCGCCTTCTGCCTCTTCCTTTTGAGCTGCCGACAAATCCTTCCCCACAAAGGTCTCTTTGAATTCGCCTAACTCTTCTTCTACCTTCTCCCAAACCTGCTCCTTTTCCTCCCAGTCGAAGCCCGCACCGCGCGCCTTTTCCTGTATCCGCATCGCCTTCACCAAAGCCGGCAATGAACCCGGAACACCCGATAACACCGACTTATTCCCTTCCTTCAATTTCAAGGCCTCCCAATTCGCCTTCACCTGCTCCTCCGTCTCTGCCACCACATCCCCATATATATGCGGATGCCGCGAAATCAATTTCTCGCAAATCCCAAGAAGTACCGACGTAATATCAAAGTCCCCCGTCTCCGAACCTATCTTGCTATAGAAAACCAAGTGAAGCATCACATCCCCAATCTCCTTACGAATCTCCGCCATGTCCTTGGACATAATCGCATCCGACAATTCATAGGTCTCCTCGATCGTCAAATGCCGCAAGGTATCCATCGTCTGCTTCTTATCCCATGGACACTTCTCGCGTAAATCATCCATCACACACAACAATCGATCAAAGGCTTCCGCCGCAGCTGGGTATCTCATTCCTAAGGGTTTAATCCGTAAACTCGGACATAATCGATTAAAAATTTATTCGGGAAAATTGTATCATCGACGCCCTTTTGACCTCCCCAATTACCCCCGATGGCCAAGTTCAACAAGATGTGTTGCTTTTTATCAAATGGCCATTCCTCAAATCCCCTGCCCGAATTTTCAAAAGTAAAATATAACTTACCATCAATGTAGGACTTGATGTTTTGAGGCGTCCACTCCATCGTATACACATGAAACTCTTTGTCAAAATCATCTAATCGTGTCGTAGCCGTCTTTTGCGTACCGATCACATGATTGAATGCTTTGGTATGCACCGAGAAATGCATCACCCCCGGGTTATAACCCACATGTTCCAAAATGTCAATTTCACCGTTATCCGGCCAATAAACAGAGCCATAATCGGATTGACTGGCCAACATCCATATGGCCGGCCAATTGCCTCGACCCGCCGGAATCTTCGCTCGTACCTCAACTTTTCCATACAAGAAATCCTGCTTGCCTTTCGTGACAATGCGCGCCGACGAATAATTCATTGCTCCAATGGACTCCTTTCTTGCCTCGATCGTTAAGATTCCATTTTCAATGTGTGCATTATCTAAATCCGCTTTCGTATAATATTGCAACTCATTGTTGCCCCATCCCGAACCGCCAACGTCATAGGACCAAAACTTGTCATTCGGTAATCCAGGCGTATCAAATTCATCCACCCAAATCGGATCCTTCGTAAAAGTATAGACTTTGGGCACAACCGGTGTTGTGGGTTCTGTAGGCAAAAAAGGCTTAGGGTCTTCTTTGGAGGAGCAACCTAAAAAAGCGATTCCCAATAGGGCAAGATTTTTGATCATTTGTTGAATTTTAGGACTCAAAAAAAGCGTATTTCGCCGATAAATCCTACTCTTCGCAAGCGAATATTATGTACTTTTGAACATGGAATTTAAAATCGCATCGTCCTATCAACCCACAGGGGATCAACCCAATGCCATCCGTGAATTGGTGGAAGGATTACAGAAAGAAGAGAGAGCTCAAACCCTTCTTGGCGTGACCGGATCCGGAAAAACCTTTACGATTGCGAATGTCATCAAAGAAGTCAATCGGCCGACGCTGATTTTAAGCCATAACAAAACTCTAGCCGCTCAACTTTACGGAGAATTTAAATCCTTCTTCCCCGAAAATGCGGTCGAGTATTTCATCTCCTATTACGATTATTACCAGCCCGAGGCCTTCATCGCCTCTACCGGTACCTACATCGAAAAGGATTTGTCGATCAACCAAGAAATTGAAAAACTTCGCCTCGCCACCACCGCGGCCCTCATGTCCGGTCGGCGAGATATCATCGTCATCGCCTCCGTTTCCTGTATCTACGGTATGGGAAATCCCGATGAATACAAAAATTCCATCATGCGCATTGGTGTGGGAGAAACGATTTCAAGGAATCAGTTTCTTTTCCGACTCGTCGAGATTCTATATTCGAGAACCGAAGGTGAATTCCTGCGAGGTACCTTCCGTGTCAAAGGAGATACCGTGGATATCTTTTTGGCCTATGCGGATTTCGGCTACCGGGTTATTTTCTTTGGCGACGAAATCGAGGAGATTCACCGCATTGATCCCTGGACCGGCAAGAAAATTTCCAAAGAAACCATGGTCGCGATTTTCCCGGCCAACCTATTTGTCACCGGCCGCGAGACTTTGAACAATGCCATCTCGGATATTCAAGCAGACCTCGTCAATCAGATTTCTTATTTCGGGAAAGATGGGCGTTTGCAAGAAGCCGAACGAATTAAGCAACGGACCGAATTTGATTTAGAAATGATGCGCGAGCTAGGCTATTGCTCCGGCATCGAGAATTATTCCCGCTATTTCGATCAGCGGAAACCTGGGCAGCGGCCCTTCTGCCTCCTCGACTTCTTTCCCGATGATTTCCTGATGGTCGTGGACGAAAGCCATGTGACCATGCCACAAATCCGTGCGATGTACGGTGGCGACCGGTCCCGAAAAGAATCGCTCGTCGAATACGGATTCCGTCTGCCATCGGCGATGGACAACCGACCGTTAACTTTTCAAGAATTTGAAGATATTGTAGGCCAAACCATCTACGTTTCCGCCACCCCGTCCGATTACGAACTCAAGCAATCCGAAGGTGTGGTGGTCGAGCAAATCATCCGACCTACGGGATTATTAGATCCTTTGATAGACGTCCGTCCGACCAAAAACCAAATCGACGATTTATTGGATGAGGTTTACGATCGCATCAAGAAAAAAGAACGCGTCCTCATCACGACCTTGACCAAACGGATGGCGGAAGAGCTCTCCAAATACATGGATCGTGTGGGGGTCAAATGCCGTTACATCCACTCGGAAATCAAGACCCTGGAACGGGTGGAGATTTTACGAGAATTGCGCTTAGGCGTTATTGATGTGCTGGTGGGCGTAAACTTATTGCGCGAAGGATTAGACTTGCCAGAGGTATCTTTGGTGGCGATTATGGACGCCGACAAAGAAGGTTTCTTACGTGATATCCGTTCGTTGATCCAAACGATTGGCCGGGCAGCGCGAAATGAAAACGGTCGGGTAATCATGTACGGCGACAAAATGACCGGCTCGATGGAGCGGGCGATTTCAGAGACGAATCGCAGACGCGAGAAGCAAATGGCCTATAACCTAGAGCATGGCATCACACCGAAAACCATTTGGCGTAGTCATGATGAGATTATGGAGCAGACTTCGATCGCGGATCGCATGGCGAAGCCGATGAAGTCTTATGGCATTACGCCGAAAGAATCGGTTCAAGCTGCGGATCCATTATTGGCCTACATGAGTAAGCCTGAATTGAAGAAACAAAAAGAATCCATTCAGAAAGAAATGGAACGTGCCGCGCGCGAGCTAGACTTCCCATTAGCGGCGAAATTCCGGGATGAATTATTGGCGATCGACAAGATGTTAGTCGAATAAAAAAAGGCACGGAAATCGTCCCGTGCCTCTCAATTATATTAACGTCTAGATTATTCGACGATAAACGGATAATCTTCTTGAACGTACACATCTTTGTATGCCTCATCCGCGGTAGGGAATGGAGACGCCTCCGCAAAATCAACAGATTCTTGAACCTGAACTTTGATCTTCGCATCGATCGCATCTAAATCGGCTTGCGTCGCAATGCCAAATTCCAAAATACGTGCTTTTACTTGTTCAATCGGATCGCGCTCTTTGTAAGCCTCAACCTCTTCTTTTGAGCGGTATTTTTGAGGATCCGACATCGAGTGTCCCCGGTAACGATAGGTTCTGAATTCCAGGAACGTAGGACCTTCTCCCGCACGGGCACGAGCTGCAGCACGAGAAACTGCCTCGTGAACGGCTTCCACATCCATCGCGTCAACTGCCTCGGATGGCATGTCATAAGCCTCACCTAATTGGTATAATTCCGTTACGTTGGACGTACGAGCAACGGAGGTACCCATCGCGTAACCATTATTTTCTACGACGAAAATCGCAGGTAATTTCCATGTCATCGCCATGTTAAAGGCTTCGTGCAAAGCACCTTGGCGCGATGCACCGTCACCGAAATAAGTGATCGAAACATTACCTGTTTTCTTATATTTTTCAGCGAAAGCCAAACCTGCACCTAACGGGATTTGCGCCCCAACGATACCGTGTCCACCCACGAAACCTACTTCCTTGTCGAAGATGTTCATCGAACCACCTTTCCCTTTGGAAGCTCCTGTAATTTTACCGTATAATTCGGCCATAATCGCGTTAGGAGATGTTCCCAAAGCTAACGGAATACCGTGGTCACGGTAAGCGGTAATGTATTTATCGCCTTCGCGTAAGGCAGATTTTGATCCAGAAGAACAAGCCTCCTGGCCAATGTATAAGTGACAAAAACCTTTGATTTTTTGCATTCCATATAATTGACCGCATTTCTCTTCGAACTTGCGTTGTAACTGCATGGATTCATACCAATACATGTAGGTCTCTTTGGAATACTTAGGTGCTTGTGTTTCTTTCTTTGCCATTTGTCGGTCGGAAATTTTTGTTGTCGAAGGAAAATGCCCTCGTCAAAATCAAGGCGAAATTAAAACAAAACACGCAAGCAGCCAAAAAATCGCGTATTATTCTTTATTTTTACAGCATTGTGCCCATTCGCTCCTCCCTATGTACCTAAAATCTTTACAGGTCAAACAGTTTAAGTCCTACGAGGAGGCTCAATTTGATTTCATCCCAAATATTAATTGCATCGTGGGGGAAAATGGAATCGGGAAAACAAATCTATTGGATGCCATTCATTTTCTTTCCTTGACCAAAAGTGCCCGCGGTGTAGCCGATCCGCTGTGCATCCGGCACGGAGATTCCTTCTTTATGATACAAGGTAGTTTCGTATTCCAAAAGGACGAACACGTGCCTGAAACCGAAACACAGATTACCTGCGCGGTTCAAAAGGGCCAGAAAAAAGCACTACTACGCGACCAAAAGCCCTACACCCGATTAGCCGACCACATCGGAAATTTTCCGATTGTCCTCATGGACCCGCATGACACGGATCTAGTTCGTGACAGTTCGGATACCCGAAGAAGATTCTTTGATGGGGTCATGGCACAATTAGATCGGACGTTTTTAGAAAACCTGATTCGCTATAACCGCATCGTGCAGCAACGCAACAGTCTACTGAAGATGTTTGCAGAAAGCGGAACGATGGATACATTGATG
>JBDKFF010000252.1:0-9673 GCA_039798865.1 Bacteroidota bacterium | reverse complement strand
ACGTAAGATTTCCTCGATGATATCAGCTTCGCGCGTCACATCCACGCGATAGGCCGGTGCGATGGCTAAAAACCCATCGTTCGTTTTATTCTTTAATTCAAAATCCAAGGCCATTAAGATCTCTTGGATTCGCTCAGCGCTAATTTCGATACCGATGAGTTTCTTTACGCGCTCATAGGTCATCGGAATCTCAGCTAAAACAGGTTTTTCGGGATATATATCGACCAATTCAGAGCTGATCGTACCCCCCGCAATTTCTTGAATCAACAATGTCGCATATTGTATCGCAAAGGCTTTCGCCTCGATGTCGGTCCCGCGCTCAAAACGGAAGGATGCATCTGTTTTTAAGCTGTGAATTTGAGCAGCTTTACGAATACGCTCCGGTTTGAAGTAAGCAACTTCTAGATAAACTCTGGTTGTCGAATCTTGAATGGATGAATCCGCTCCGCCCATCACACCAGCTAATCCAATAGGTCCTTCCGCATCACAAATCATAATTTCCTCGCCGGACAATTTGCGCTGCGTTCCATCCAAGGTAACGAATAGGCTATCTGCTTTCGCTTGTTCTACGATTAATTTTCCGCCACGTATTTGATGCCAATCATAGGCATGCATCGGTTGGCCCAACCCATGACAGATGTAATTCGTCACGTCGACAATATTGTTAATCGGGCGCAAGCCAATGGCCGACAAGCGTTCTTGCAACCAGGCCGGTGAAGGAGCTACTTTTACGCCATCGATGCTTAGACCACAAAAACGTGTGCATCCCGTGTCTTTAATTTGTACATCGATTGGGAATGCGTTGTTAGCTACCTTAAATGCAGCGATATCGGGTAAGGTAACTTCGATGCCACTGACTGCTTTGATGTCGCGCGCCACGCCCCAGTGCGAGGCTGCATCAGCACGGTTGGGAGTCAAACCAATTTCTAAAACTAAATCTGAATCAATCTGGAAATAGTGTGCTGCCGGTGTTCCATTAGGTAGTTGAGTGTCTAATACCAAAATACCATCATGCGAGGTGCCGATACCGATTTCATCTTCTGCGCAAATCATGCCTTCGGAAGGTTGGCCGTATACCTTACGTTTTTCGATGGTAAACAAAGCCTTTCCGCTGGCATCATATAAGGTGGTGCCGGGTGTTGCGACGATTACTTTTTGGCCGGCTGCGACATTGGCTGCCCCACAAACGATGGTTAATATTTCTTCTAAACCGGCATCTACGGTTGTTAAGCTTAAGGTCTTTTCTTTGACTTGGAATTTTTCACAGGTAAGTACTTCCCCCACAACGAATCCACGTAATCCTCCCGGGATTTTTTCGTGAGATTCCACGCCTTCTACTTCTAATCCCGTGTTTGTCAACAAAACATCGAGTTCCTCGGCACTACCTTGTTGGGGCAAACGAGCCAAATCGATAAAATCACGTAACCAATTAATTGAAATCTTCATGTTGCTGAATTAGCGGGATAACTTCATTTTATAGTCCACAGAAACCTTCCCGCGGGTAATGTCACTTAATTTATTTTTGATCATTCGTTTCTTCACCACATTGAGGTGGTCGGTAAATAAGATACCTTCGATATGATCATATTCATGTTGGATAATACGCGCCGCAAATCCTTCAAATACATCGGTGCGCTCTTCGCCATGCTCTGTCCAGTAGTGAATTTTCACGTATTCTGGTCGGAAAACCTCTCCCCGAATTCCCGGGATGGAAAGGCATCCTTCCTCGAATCCCCATTCTTCCCCTGTTTCATCTAAGATCGTTGCGTTTACAAAGACCTTTTTGAAATCAATGAGAGACGGGTCGATATCATCGTCCTCTTCACCTTCATTCATGGGTCTGCCATCGACCACGAACAGCCGAATGTCCATCCCGATTTGGGGTGCGGCTAATCCGACGCCACTGGCGGCATACATCGTTTCGAACATGTCTTCGGCAAGTTTCACCACGTCGAGACTTTTGAAGTCTAAGGGTTTTGCCACTTTTCGAAGAACGGGGTCACCGTAAGGAATGATGGGGTATATCATGATATTAATAAATCAAACGGCAAATTTAACGAAAAAACGGGAAAATGTGGAATTTTTAAAAGGCTTTGGACTCTCTCCAATTCCTTATTTTTTTGTAATTTGCGAAGATTATACAACCTAAGTTGATTTTTAAAGTTTATAAAAATATGAATCGTAACTTTTTTAAAGCACATCCATGGCACGGAATTCAGATTGGAGACCAGATGCCTGAACAAGTAACCGCTTTTATTGAAATCGTACCAACGGATACGGTAAAATATGAAATTGATAAGCAAACGGGATATTTGAAGATTGATCGTCCTCAAAAATTCTCGAACATAGTCCCTGCCTTGTATGGCTTTTTGCCGCAAACCTATTGTGCAGATGGAATCGCAGAGTTGGCACGAAAGTATTCCGGCAAGGATATTACACAAGGAGATGGAGACCCTTTGGATATTTTAGTGCTTTCTGAGCGTGCGATTACCCATGGAGATATTTTATGTCAGGCAATTCCCATTGGTGGAATTCGTATGATAGATAAGGGAGAAGCGGATGATAAGATTATTGCGGTTTTAAAAGATGATCCGATTTACGGCAAATGGCGTGATATTTCAGATGCTCCGAAAGATATAGTACAGCGTTTGCGTCACTATTTTTGGACCTATAAAATGTTGCCAGGAGAGACGACTTCGCCAGCCGTAGACATTGATGATGTATATGGTCGTGAGATTGCGCATGAGGTGATTCGTCAGTCACGTGAGGACTATCGGAAAAATTTCGGATAGGCCTTTTGACCGCTGGTCACATTTGCTTGCCTAATTAAATGAAAGGATTCGATATTCGAATCAACTTAAAAGATTACTATGTGGCAATTTGTTAAATATTCGTTGGCAACCCTCGTGGGGATTTGCCTTTTCTTTGTCTTCGCATTGCTTATGCTTGCGGGGGTAGGCGCAGCTATGGGTGATTCAAATGCTGAGTTTGAGGTCAAGGAGGAATCCATTCTTCATTTGGATCTGAATAGACCCATCGTAGAGAATGCCTCGACGGACGAAAATCCCTTGTCGGACCTTCCAAATCCTATCTTTTCCAGTACGGAAAATTTAGGCTTGATTCAGGTCCTGTCTGCTTTGGAGCGTGCGCGCGTGGATTCCAAGATTAAAGGGATTTACTTGAATGTAAGCTTTCCAATGGCAGGTTATGCCAAATTAACCGAGATTCGGAATGCCTTGTCGAAGTTTAAAAAGTCAGGAAAGTTCATTTATGCCTATGCGAATTCCTATTCAGAAAAGGCTTATTACATCGCTTCAGTTGCGGATGTCGTATACTTAAATCCGGCTGGTTTGTTAGACTTTAATGGAGTGAGTGTACAATACATGTTTTATAAGAGGGCATTTGATAAGTTAGAAATTGAACCCTTGGTTTTCCGCGTCGGGCAGTATAAATCCGCCGTGGAGCCCTTTATCCGCGAAGACATGAGTCCGGAGAATAAGATGCAAACGCTATCTTTTATTCAATCGGTCAATAAAGAAATCTTCCAAAAAATCTCCGAAAGCCGTGGCATTTCCGCGGGAAGATTAAATACCATTGCTGATAGTTTACAGGCCTTTGATCCCAAGAATGCCGAGCGTTTAGGGATGGTGAAGTTGGGATATTTCGATGAGCTCGAAGCGAAATTGAAATCCTTGACGAAGAAAAAGAAGGACGAGGAATTGAATTTAGTTAAGTTGGCCGATTACCTGCATGCTAAAAACCCTATTCCGGCGGTTGAAGGAAATGCTAAAATCGCGGTTTTAGTAGCTGAAGGTGAGATCGTGGGAACGAAGGGTGGCGATGGAAGTATCGGATCCGATGATTTTGTGAAGGAATTACGAAAGTTACGTGATAATAAATCGGTGAAGGCCATTGTCCTACGCATCGACTCGCCGGGAGGTTCTTCCTTGGCGTCTGATATCATGTGGCGCGAGATTGAATTAGCGAAAAAAGTGAAGCCCATTATCACCTCCATGTCTGATTATGCGGCATCGGGTGGCTATTACATGGCGATGGGTACGGATGTGATTGTAGCGCAGCCGACGACCATTACCGGGTCCATTGGTATTTTTGCGCAATGGTTAAACTTCGACAATTTCTTCAAGAATAAATTGGGGATTACGCAAGATCATGTGAATACGCATGCGCACTCCAACTTCATGTCTTCGCCGAGCGCATTGACCGATTTTGAGAAAAACGTGGTGCAAAATATGGTGAATCAAGGATATTTGAGTTTTACCTCGAAAGCAGCGAAGGGACGTAAAATGTCCTTGGAAAAATTGCAATCCTTGGCGGGTGGTCGAGTTTGGACGGGTGTGCAAGCCAAGCAAATTGGTTTAGTGGATGAATTGGGTGGATTAGATCGGGCCATTGAGATTGCGGCGGATCGCGCGAAATTAACCCCCTTAAGTTATAAGGTAGCTGTGTATCCAAAGGCTAAATCGTTTTTCGACGAATTAGTATCGAGTGCTTTTTCGGAAAGTTCGATGGAGTCGCGCTTTGTGCAGAAAAATATGCCGTGGACAAAGTCAATCTGGGAGTTAGATCGCATGAAAAAGCGGGAAGGATTTTTGGCTTTGATGCCATTTTTGATGGAATTGGAATAGTAAATACGAATATGGAAATTAGAAATAATTGGACACGCGAAGAGGTTGAGCAGATTTTCAACCAACCTTTTTTGGATTTAGTTTATCAAGCGGCAACGGTTCATCGGGCTTACCATGACCCGAATGAGGTGCAAATCAGTACCTTGTTGTCAATCAAAACAGGAGGCTGTCCAGAAGATTGCTCGTATTGCTCGCAAGCAGCCCGTTATCATACCAATGTCAAGGTACAAAAGTTGCTGCCTTACGAGGAAGTTATTCAAGCCGCAGTTCGTGCGAAGGATAATGGTAGTTCTCGTTTCTGTATGGGTGCTGCTTGGCGCGAGGTGCGTGACAACAAAGATTTCGATCGTGTATTGGATATGGTGAAGGGCGTTAACTCCTTAGGGATGGAAGTATGTTGTACCCTAGGGATGTTGTCGGAGGATCAAGCACAGAAGTTGAAGGACGCAGGTCTTTATGCCTACAACCACAACATCGACACGAGCGAGGAATATTATGATGACGTGATTTCGACACGCACCTACGATGATCGATTAGAGACTTTGGGAAATGTCCGCAAAGCAAAATTATCTGTTTGTTCAGGCGGTATCATTGGAATGGGAGAGAGTACGGCAGATCGAATTGGGATGTTGTTGACCTTAGCGAATTTGCCAGAGCATCCAGGTTCAGTTCCCGTGAATAACTTGGTGCCTGTGGAAGGTACCCCTTTCGAAAACCAAAAGACTGCATCGGTTTGGGATTTAGTTCGTGTGATTGCTACAGCCAGAATCATGATGCCTAAGTCGGCCGTTCGTTTATCTGCAGGCCGACTCGAGTTAAACTACGAAGGTCAAGCTTTTTGCTTCATGGCGGGTGCTAACTCGATTTTCTCGGGTGATGTGTTGTTAACGACACCTAATCCAGATGCAAAGTCGGATAAAGAGTTATTCCAAATTTTAAATATCAAACCGAAGGAAGCCTTCAAGGATGAAAAGAAATCCGGGATTGAATTCAACCAGATCCCAAGTGCCCAAGGCCTAGAACATAAACACTAAGAGCGAGGCGCTATTCCGAAAGGGGTAGCGCTTTTTTCATGCGGTAATGCTGAATTTCTCCGAATAACAAATAGGATTCCTTTTCTATTTCATAGCCTAAGCTCTGGTAAAAAGGCACGGCATTTTCGCGGGCCTCTAACACGATTTCATTCCACCCCAATTTGGCTGCTTGTCCTTCGAGTGCAAGCATGATTGCCTTGCCGACACCTTTCCCTTGCTGGTCCGTTGCCACCGCCACACAGCGTACTTGTCCTTGTTGAGGAGCTGATTCGTGCATACGAGCAACCCCAATTGCCTTGTCTCCCTCCAATGCCATGATATGAATGGCTGTCGGTTCATCGCCTAGCACCTCGGACCCTAAGGGTTGATTCCAGGGTTCACGCAAAACGGTATAGCGTAGGGCATAATAAGCCTTCCAATGTGCGTCTGTATGTGGTGAGATGAGTTCCATAAAAAGTAAACGCTGCTAGGATGATGGTTCCAGCAGCGTTTGCAAATTACTAGTTTATTACTTGATTCAAAATAGTCGGCCCGACTACTTGGCAAAATTCACGGCCCGCATTTCACGGATAACCGTTACTTTGATTTGGCCTGGATATTGCATTTCCTTCTCGATTTTTTGCGAGATATCAAATGATAGCTTCGATGCCTTATCGTCGCTTACGTGCTCGGAATCAACCAAGATACGTAGCTCACGACCCGCTTGAATTGCATAACATTTTTGTACCCCTTGGAACGATGTGGCTAAATCTTCCAAGTCGCGTAAACGCTTCATGTAAGATTCCATCATTTCCCGACGGGCACCTGGGCGTGATCCTGAAATCGCATCACATACCTGAATAATCGGAGAAATCATCGATGTCATTTCACACTCATCGTGGTGAGCTCCAATCGCGTTACATACTTCTGGATGCTCCTTGTATTTTTGTGCAAGCTCCATTCCCAACAATGCGTGTGGTAGTTCAGGCTCTTCGTGCCAAACCTTACCAATATCGTGAAGTAAACCTGCACGTTTGGCCAACTTCGCATTAAGTCCTAATTCAGCGGCCATTGTTGCACATAATTTCGCTACTTCACGAGAGTGCTGTAACAAATTCTGTCCGTACGATGAACGGAAACGCATACGTCCCACCATTTTAATCAATTCCGGATGTAAACCGTGAATCCCTAAATCGATGACCGTCTTTTCCCCAATCTCAATGATTTCATCGTCGATGTTCTTTTTGGTTTTATTAACGACCTCCTCGATACGTGCGGGGTGGATACGGCCATCTTGTACCAAACGGTGCAAAGATAGACGGGCAATTTCCCGACGAACCGGATCGAAACCGGAAATGATAATAGCTTCTGGGGTATCATCTACGATAAACTCAACACCGGTAGCTGCTTCCAGCGCGCGGATGTTACGTCCTTCCCGACCAATGATTTTACCCTTGATGTCATCTGACTCAATATTGAAAACAGATACACAGTTTTCGATGGCATTTTCCGCTGCCGTCCGTTGGATCGTCTCGATAACAACTTTCTTCGCCTCTTTCGTCGCTGTCAATTTCGCTTCCTCGATGGCTTGTTTTACCAATGAGCTTGCCTTGCTTTCCGCCTCAGCTTTCAGGGCATCTATCAATTGCTGGCGAGCCTCGTCGGCAGATAAATTCGCGATCTTCTCTAATTGATTGATTTGATTGGCCAACATCGCTTCAGCTTCTTCACGCTTCTTCTCCACGTCTTCCATCTTCTTGCGATAGTTTTCTTCTTTGGATTGAAGGCTTTGCTTTTGAGCGTTCAAGTCTTGCTCTGCCTGCTTTTGTTGTTCTTGTTGCTGCGTTAAACTACGCTCTTTCTCGCGTAATTTTTGCTCATTCTCCAATAGAATGCCTTTCTTCGCCTGGGTCTCTTCCTCGAATTCCCCTCGCAAACGCAAGAAATTTTCTTTGGCTTCGAGCATGCGGTCTTTTTTCAAGTTTTCCGCTGCGAATTCCGCATTTTTTAGGATTTCGGCGGCTTTGCGCTGTGCTTCTTCTTCGTAATTTTTGTTTGATTTGGAGGAAAATGTTTTTCCCACAAATAATCCACCCGCTGCCGCGATGATGGATAAAATAATGGATATCGTAATGGTCATTATATGTTAGTTTATGAACATCGGCGACCTAAACGACTGAAATAAAAAGGGGGATTATAGTTTGAATTCTTCTACGAGCGATAATAATTGCTCGTTTTCCGAATGAACATTGTTATTTAATGATCGTGTCTCCGTCTCGAATTTCAATCCACACATAGCCAAATCCAATGCCACCAGGGCCATAATCTTACTCGGATCTGAACTATTTGTCTCTTTCTCGTAAAATTTTACAAGTCGGTTAACCAAATTTGCCGCTTTCCGCACACAGGACTCCTCCTCTTCACTAACCTTTAGCGCGACATTTTGAATGCCCAAAAGGAGGTTACAAGGTAGTTTAGTACTCATGGTTTGCGTAATTGCTCAATACAATGATCTATACTTACTATATATTCGTCTAACTTTTTCTTCAGTTCAGCTTTTGCTGCCTCTGTATCTTCTGTATTAACTACAAGTTTACCAATTTTATCTGATTTTTTAAAGCTTTTCTCCAATTCTTTTATCTGGCTCAAAGCAGTTTGTAGTTCTACCGTTTGTTCATCATATTTTCGTTGGAGCGCCGCATGATTCCGCTCTAACTCCTCGATTTTCCCGTCATTTTCTTGCAAACGTGCAAGCATCAAACTTATTTTTAGTTTGAGTTGAAGGTATTGCGTTTTCAATTCTTGCTTCATGCGGAACTATTCAATTAATTTAGGTTTTCCTGTTTTCCAAGAAAATTCACGGCCTAATACAAAGGCCATTAAACCGATCACGGCTAAATTTTGTGCCAGGAATTCGGGTATCACACCTGTATTGCTAAAGGCATTCGCTCCATAAATCAAGATGGCTCCCAACAAGATATAAAATAAATCACTTTTCCAGCGATAGGGTGTTGGGGAATATTTTTGCCCACCCAAATAACAAAGCACTGTCATCACAATGCTTGATGCCAAAAACGAGTACGCGCAGGCCATGTAGCCATAGCTAGGGATAAACAAAATATTGCCGATTAAGGTGACAGCTAAACCGATTAATGTGATTACGGTACCAAAGTAGGTCTTATTTGTTTGTTTAAACCAAACCGATTGCGTGTAGTATATTCCTAAGAACAAATTAGCAAGTAATAAAATCGGCACGATACCCATGCCTTCCCAGTATACCGCCCGACGAAGAAATAAGGTTTTGATCCAGAATAAATTACACGACACCCCCACCCAAAGAAAGGTACACACAATCACAAACCAATGGGTGATAAGCGCCAGGTTTTCTTTGCTGTTTTCGGCTGTTTTCTTACCTAAAAAGAAGGGCTCGGCAGAATACTTAAATGCCTGTATCGCTAAACTCATAAAGACGGAAAGCTTATAGCAATTGCCATAGATACCCAACGCATCTTGGGAAGTCTTTCCCGGATAATAGCCTTCCGGCAAGTAAGATTCCAGCAACAATCGATCAAACATCAAATTGAACATAGCCGCCAAACTCATGAACATGATCGGATAGGCATATATCCAAAGTGCCTTGAATTCCGTCCAATCCCAACGCCAACGATATGCTTTGAATTCAGCTGATAACCAATAGAATAAACTCGCATTCGCGATTAAGTTGGCCAAAAAGATATAGCCCGCCCCAATGCCTGGTTGGTATAATTCCCGGAAAAACCGCGGCACATCGAGCTGAATTTCCCCTTCGGCTAAGGGTTTTAAGAGCATGAGGAAAAACAGATTTAGGCCGACGTTCAAAAGGATTGAAACGATCTTTGCCTTGACAAATGTTCGGATTTTATTCTCTAATCGCAATCTCGCGAATGGGATAGCCGTGATTGCATCGATGGCCAAAATAAGTGCGAGCCAATTTAAGAATATCCCTTTACCCGGATAGCCCAATTGGACCATGAT
>JBDKFF010000251.1:0-4750 GCA_039798865.1 Bacteroidota bacterium | reverse complement strand
TTATTCGTTGGATATGAACACTTTTTAGGTCCCGAAACGAGCAGTTTGACAAAAGCGCAAACCATCGAATTGAAGGAAGAATTGCCTGTTGAAAACATTGCCTCTACGATGGTTATTAGTGATTCGACGGATACGGACACGACCACAGTCAGCCCAGATCAGGCAGCTATTGATTTGGAGCAGCAAAGGAAAGAAGCTGAGGCGGAAAAAGTGCCTGAAGAGACGGTTGAAGAGCCAGCTGGTAAGTCCTTCAGCTACCAGGCCGAGTCTGGTGAAACAGCAGAATCGATTGCCAAAAGTTTTGGGATCACGGTGGAACAGTTGAAGTCGATGAATCCGAGTGGAATTAAAGCGGGCTCAAAAGTAAAAGTTAAAATTCAGGCAGTTCATATTGTAGGCAAAGGTGATGTATTGCGCGTTGTGGCGGAGAAATACCATGTTTCCAAGAAGGCTTTAATGGAAGCAAATCATAAAAAAGAGGACGTAACCATGCGCGGGGAGGAATTAGTTATTCCCTTAAAATAATGCGTTTTGCCCTCCTGATTGCTCTTCTTTTGTTCAGCAGTTCATTATTTGGGCAAGTTGATTCGTTGCAGATTGTTTGTCAAAAGCAATTGGTTCGTAGCGTTGATGCGCAGGATTTACTGTGGATGTTCCGACAACGCGATACGCTTCAAGCACGGAGTCCGCAAGGTTTACTTCGTTTCATTATTGATGGGAAATCAATATCCTATACCGACAGCTTAAGTTTGCGCTACTCGGCTAGTTTGAGTCAGGAATATCCTGCTTTAGACTCTATTTGGTATCCAGTTCTCGCGGATGAGATTCAAGCATTTAAATTATTACAGGATAGCCTACAAATTCGGATGAATAAATTGGGATGGACGATGCGTTATTTGCAAACGGCTAGGGATTTAAAGCGCCAACGGCAATTAAATAGCTCGGGGCGATCGCAGGTTCAATTGTCATTCCATAATTTTCAATTGGCGGCAGATGTAGGCCTATATTTTCGGAGGAGATACTTGAAGCGATCGCCCCGTTATCTTCGTTTAGGTCAAGAGGCAAAAAGTATAGGGCTTTTTTGGGGGGGTGATTTCGTGGGATTCCCGGATCCAGGCCATGTGCAACGCTTTGCGAATAGCGCAACATTCATTGAGAAATACCCTTTTGTTTCCTTTGAATTTGAACGCTACCGGAATGTCTATCAGCAGGCATACCTAAAGAAGAAGTCCTTGGGTCGTATCGATCTCGTCAAAGATACGGAGGCATTACTGACCTCAATGAATCGTCAGCGTCTAGGTAAGGTATGTGCTTGTCAAAATGCAATAATTCCAGCAGGTGAATATCCTTCCGGCGAACAGGCAAAGGTCATGGTAAACACGCAACAAAATTGGGTATTTATACAGCCAAAGGATTCAAACGGGTATTACTATTCCTTGGGAAGGTGGGCCTACCGAGCTAAAAATTAAAGTTGTATCCGCGCAGAAACTCGTCGATTTTCATTCGTTTTTTCCCCTCCATTTGCCATTCAAGGATTTGAATGTAGCCATCTTGACAACCTACGCGTAGATAGGTTTTTTGATCAGTATCCCAAATTCCAATTCCCAAATCTGGTAAAATTTCTGGATGGAATTCAATCTGAATTAACTTGCAATTTTTGCCCTGAAATGTGGTGTGTGATCCCGGAAATGGATACATTCCGCGAACTAAATTGTGTATCTCCGCCCCGGTTTTGGACCAATGAACTTCCCCGGTAGCCCTGGTTAATTTGGGTGCCGACTTTAATGCCTTGCTCTCGTCTTGAGGTACAGGTTTCGTGTTCCCGGATTGTATAGCCTGTGCAGTTTTTACCACGAGTTTTGCGCCACGCTTCATTAATCGTTCGTAAACATCCCCCGTTGTATCATCTATAGAGATGGGTTCTGTTTCCTGAAATAGCAAATCCCCGGTATCGATTTCGTGTTGCAAAAAGAAGGTCGTGACGCCCGTTTCAGTCTCCCCATTGATAACTGCCCAATGAATCGGGGCGGCACCTCGGTAGTTGGGAAGTAAAGAACCATGCAAATTAAATGTACCCAGAGGAGGTAGGTTCCAAATGATTTCGGGTAACATGCGAAAGGCTACGATTACTTGCAGGTCGGGTTTATATAAGTTGAGTTCCTCAACAAAACTTGGGTCTTTCAATTTTAAAGGTTGAAGTACAGGCAAGCCTTTCGTTTCGGCATATTGTTTGACAGCAGAGGATTGAAGCTGTTGGCCTCGCCCAGCTGGTTTGTCTGGAGCTGTAACCACGGCGACCACATTAAATTGAGCTTCAATGAGCGCGTCTAGGCTAGCAACGGCAAAATCAGGGGTGCCAAAAAAAACAATACGCATAGTAGAGGGGGCTAGGGGAAAATGTTTTTTGATTGTTGTAAAACATTTTTTGTTTACCTTTGTGGCTTATCAAAACTGATTTTGTGTTAGCAAAGCAACATTTATTTTAGTTCCGAATCCGAAACAAAACTACAAATAATTTAGGTAGAACGGTCGGAGGCCGTTCTATTTTGTTTTTTAACACAAACATATATCGTTGTTAATTATGGCAAAGTTTCAATATTACACTGCAGAGGCCTTAGACAAATTGAAGGCAGAATTACATCACTTGAAGATTCAAGGACGTTCTGACATGGCCAAGCAAATTGCAGAGGCACGTGACAAGGGCGATTTGAGTGAGAATGCAGAATATGATGCAGCTAAGGATGCGCAGGGCTTATTGGAATTGAAGATTTCTAAATTGGAAGAAATCGTTTCAAATGCACGCGTTTTAGACGAATCAACCATTGATTTGACCAAGGTTTCGATTTATTCCATCGTAGAGATTCGCAATACGAAGAATAATGCAACCGTAAAATATACCATCGTATCGGAGGAAGAAGCTGATTTACGTGCCGGTAAGATTTCAGTGTCCTCGCCGTTTGGTAAAGGATTATTAGGTAAAAAAGTGGGTGAGTTAGCGCAGATTCAAGCGCCTGCGGGTCACATGGAATTTGAGATCATGTCGCTTTCACGCTAATTTCTACACCTTGAACTAGTTTAAAAGCCTCTTTATGAGGCTTTTTTTATGCTCTTGGTCCAAATATTGCGGAACCTACGCGAACCATGGTAGATCCGGATTGTGCGGCAAGTAGATAATCGCCCGACATGCCCATGGAGATTTCTTGCCATTTAACTCGTCCGCTTTCTGTTCCCAGTTCTTGACTTTTAAATGAATCAAACAATCTTTTTAAGTTTTCAAATTCCTGTTCGATTTGTGCTTGATTTTCAGTGAATGTCGCCATTCCCATCAGCCCAATGATTTCGATGTTAGTTAACGTAGATAAAATCGGGTCATTTAATAAGTTGACTGCCTCATTTTCGTCCAATCCAAATTTGCTTTCTTCTTGAGCAATATACATTTGCAGAAGGCAAGGAATCGTCCGATTATTCTTTTCAGCCTGTTTGTTGATTTCCTTCAGGAGATTCAAAGAGTCTACTGAGTGAATGAGGTGGATGAAAGGCGCGATGTATTTTACCTTGTTCGTTTGTAAATGCCCAATTTGATGCCAGCGGATTTCGGAGGATAATTGGGCTTGTTTGTCGACCATTTCTTGAACCCTATTTTCGCCAAAATCAAGGATTCCGGCTGCATGAACGGCTTTGAGTTCATCGATGCTGCGCGTTTTTGTCACCACAATGAGTTTGCTTGAATAGGGGGCCAACTCGTTTTGTATTTTATTGATTTCGGTAGCTATGGACATCGGGTCGTAAAAAAATTGTGATGTAAAATTAATTTATTATTTTTGATTCTACGGTACGCTATGAAGAGCGGCCTCAATTCGTTATAACAATGCAATCAGATTCGATGAATTCCCGAGAAAAACGATTGGAGCGCCTGGTCTATCTGTTGACCTTTTTGGTGGTTCTTTTGGGTGGGTTATTTTTTATCGAAAAATATCAACCGGGTTTTTGGAATCTCGGTACGGAACAAGAAACCTTTGTCGAGGATGCGAAAGAGCGTTTGGATTCTATTTCCAAGCAATTACAAGTTCGCATGATCCAGATTAAACGATTGGGGGGGCGTGTCAATGAATTGGAAAAAGCGCGCTTACAAATCGAGGGAGATCAGAAGGAATTAGCAGAACATCCGGAAATGGGGCAGGCGGAACTTCAAAAGAAGTTGGCCTATTACTTGCGTTTATTGGGTATCAAAGATCAAGAAATCAAAAAATTACGTCGGGAAAATGTGGTATTGATCGCACGAAATGATTCCCTAAGCCGCGAAGCGAAAATATTGCAAGATGGCCTTTCAAATGTGCAGAAGGCTTTGCGTGATTCCAGCACGACCTTTGGTTTGGAGAAAAAGGAATTAAATGAGCGTTCTCGTATTCTCGAGGTGCGCAATCAAGAGTTGGCCGAAAAGGTTTCGGTGGCAGCAGCACTTCGCGCAGAAGGCGTAAATGTTTATGCCATATCTTCTCGGGGTAAGGAGACAGGGATGCAAAATCAAAAGGCGAAGCGAATCGACAAGATTCGTGTCATTTTCCATTTGCAGAATAATCCCTTAGCGACTCGGGAGATAAAGACGATTTATTTGCGAATCATCGAGCCGACGGGCAATACGTTGTCAGATTATGCGTTGGGCTCGGGAACGGTATTATTTAAAGGGAAGGAGCTAGTCTTTACGGCCAAGCAACGTATTTTTTACGAGAACAATCACCAAACAGTCGAA
>JBDKFF010000250.1:0-2945 GCA_039798865.1 Bacteroidota bacterium | reverse complement strand
TACGGATTTACCAACAGTCCTTGATGTCGTACGTAAATGACTCAGGACCCATGCATATCTGTTCAGCGGTGAATACGCCGACGGTCGCGGTATTCTGTTCTACGATACCTTCTTTTGGTTTTGGACCTTTAGCGGACTGGAATCGGATTATCGAAGTAAAAGATTTAGCTTGTCGGCCTTGCGGTGACCATGGGAAGAAATCCTGTCCCTTACAGCATTATGCCTGTGGAAATCAAATCACAGGAGATTCACTCTATCACTCTTATCAGGAATTATTAGCCTCGAGAAGCGAGTAGGTAAAGAACCGCCATACGGACAGCCACGCCATTTTCTACCTGGTCTAGGATGATGGAATGGGGTGAATCAGCGGCATCTGAGCTTAATTCTACGCCTCGGTTAATCGGGCCGGGGTGCATCAAAACGATTTCTTTTGGCAATTCCTCCAACATCTGGCGGGTGATTCCAAAGAATTGGGAATATTCGCGAAGACTTGGGAAGTATTTGATTTGTTGGCGCTCCAATTGAATCCGCAACACATTCGCTGCATCACACCATTCGAGCGTGCTTTTTACGTCGTGGGATACTTCGACGCCCAAGGATTGAATATGCTTGGGAATTAAAGTGCTTGGCCCGCAAAGACGAACATTGGCACCTTGTTTCTTCAGGGCATAAATATTAGATAGGGCAACACGCGAGTGGAGGATATCCCCGATTATTGCGATGTTTTTACCCGCTAGGTCCCCTAATTTTTCTTGGAGTGAATAGGTGTCCAATAAGGCTTGCGTCGGGTGCTCATGCGTTCCGTCGCCGGCATTGACGATATTTGCCTTGATGTGTTTCGCTAAATAATGCGGAGCACCTGGGCTCGCGTGGCGCATGACAATCATGTCCACTTTCATCGCGAGGATGTTATTCACGGTATCCAACAAGGTTTCTCCTTTTTTGACTGAACTGCCAGAGGCAGAAAAATTGATGGTATCGGCTGATAAACGCTTTTCGGCTAGTTCGAAGGATAAACGGGTACGAGTGGAGTTTTCAAAAAATACATTGGCAATCGTAACATCACGCAAAGAAGGAACTTTTTTAATCGGTCGGTTGAGAACTTCTTTAAATTCTTTGGCCGTTTTAACGATTAGGTGAATAGATTCTTCATCTAAATCTTTGATTCCTAATAAGTGTGGCGATTTCAACATATTGTTATTGGGTGATTAACCAAATTTTATCTGCTTCATGTCCTTGTTCTTTCCACTCGACGAGTACTTTTTCGGTTGGGAGTGTATTGACACTCTTGCCTACGTAGTCGGCATTAATGGGAAGATCTCGGTTATATATGCGGTCGATTAAGACACAAAGTTCAACTTTTGCGGGTCTGCCAAATGAATTCATGGCATCCAATGCCGCGCGTACCATCCGACCCGTCGCTAAAACATCATCCACTAAAATCACGCGCTTATTCTCGATTAGGAAGGAGATATCGGTGGAGTTAGGTGCGATGGTATCGCGTCTGCGGTAGTCGTCACGAAAGAAGGTGGCGTCTAATCGACCCACGGGAAAGGAGGTGTTTAATTGTTTACCGAGTTCGTTCGCGATGCGTTCTGCGAAATAGATTCCACGCGGCTGTAAGCCTAGAATAACGGTTTCGGTATCTTTGATTTGATTTTCAATGAGCTCTTGGCATAACCGGGAGATGGTTATTTCCAGTAGTGGGCTTGATAGAATCAGCTTACGAGTCATTGATGCAAAGGTATGAATTTTACTTAAATATTGTTTCGTTTGAATCAAATAGCGGTAAAATTTGGTCTTTATCCGATACAATTGGGTTTTCTACACCCCATTGGATGTTTAAGGTAGGATCATTCCAGCGAATTCCTGATTCAGCTTCTTTGTTCCAAAAATCGGTACACTTATAAACGAAAATGGTTTCGGTAAGCGCCACAAAACCGTGAGCAAAACCGACCGGTACATAAAGCATATTGCCTATTTCAGCGTCTAGGATGTACTTACCATGTTGGCCAAAGGTAGGCGAGCTTTTCCGCAAATCCACCACCACATCCATTACTTTACCTGTCATGCAACGAACAAGTTTGCCTTGTCCATGTGGATCTTTTTGAAAATGTAGGCCCCGGATTACACCAGCGGTAGAGAAAGAATAATTGTCTTGCACGAAATTTTCGGTGATTCCATTGGCCGCAAAACGAGTTTGGTTGTAGGATTCGTAAAAATGCCCCCGGTCGTCGTGAAATTTGGTAGGTATATATTCAATGATGCCGGGTAGCTCGTGCTGGATGAATTGCATAGAAATTAAATTCCTTTGTTTGATTTGACCTTGGAAAGGCCTTAATTTGTGCCAAAATTATCGATATTTAGGCATTAATACAAAGCCTTTCTCCCAATTCAGCATGAATTCAAATGAATTAGTTAAGCATATTGAAAATAAGCGCTCATTTCTATGCGTGGGCTTGGATACGGATCCCAAATTAATCCCGTCTTCCTTTCAAAAAGAGGCGGATCCGGTATTTGCTTTCAACAAGGCAGTGATTGATGCCACAGCAGATTATGCAGTTGCTTATAAGCCAAACATTGCCTTCTATGAGGCATTTGGGCCCAAAGGTTGGGAGAGTCTTCAGAAGACGATGGAATACATTCCCAAGGATATTTTCACCATCGCGGATGCGAAACGTGGGGATATTGGGAATACGGCCTACATGTATGCGCAGACTTTTTTTGACCCGAATTCGGCGGGTTTGAATTTTGATTCCGTAACGGTAGCGCCTTATATGGGACATGATTCGGTAGAACCTTTCTTGCGCTTTGAGGATAAGTGGGTGATTTTGTTGGCCATGACTTCGAATCCGGGTGGTCATGATTTCCAAATGACGAAATCGGAGGATTACATTCCGATGTATGAGCGAGTGATGCGTTTAGCGCAGACGTGGGGAACGCCA
>JBDKFF010000249.1:0-5057 GCA_039798865.1 Bacteroidota bacterium | reverse complement strand
GTTTCGAAACCATCGATTATACGGATGCCTCTTACCAAGCTGAATTAGAGCGTATTCGTGATAAATTTTTGCCTTTAGTAAAGATTTGCAAGGAATATGGAACCGCCATGCGCATCGGTACAAACCATGGTTCGTTGTCGGATCGTATTTTAAGTCGGTATGGCGATACACCCCTTGGTATGGTAGAATCCGCTTTGGAGTTCTTGCGTATCTGTGAGGATGAGAAGTATTTCAACATTGTGCTTTCCATGAAATCTTCCAACACGCAAGTGATGGTGGAAGCCTACCGTTTGTTGAGTAAAAAACTTGCCGACGGTAATTTTAAGGCTTATCCGATGCACTTGGGTGTTACGGAGGCTGGCGAAGGCGAAGATGGTCGAATCAAATCTGCTGTTGGTATTGGAACGCTTTTAGAGGATGGTTTAGGTGATACGATTCGTGTTTCCTTGACGGAAGATCCTGAATTTGAGATTCCTGTGGCGCAAGAATTGGTTCGACGTTATCAATTTAGGGCACAAAATAGTACACCAATCGAGCCAGTTCAATTAGCCGAAAAACAATTGGTATCCCCGATCAATCCATTTGCACATGAACGTCGATTGACCAAGGAAATTGCCAATTTTGGAGCTCATCAAGTTCCTCGTGTGCTAGCTGATTTTTCACACAACCCGCATATCCAAATGGAGGATTTAAAAGCCATCGGGCATTTTTATCTTCCTGAACCGGATAAATGGGTGATGAATGATTTAGGCGCCGATTATATCTATACAGGTAAGTATGCTGTGGATTTCATGTTACCCAATGGATTGAAGCAGATAGTCAATGCAGAAAATTGGACGGGTGATCCACATGTTTTCCCATTGTTTAATTTAGAAGAATGGCAACAGGCAGATTCAAAGCATGCCAGCTTAAACTTTGTATCCCTTAGTGCTGAGGAGTTATCTTTATTGAATTCCTTAAATTTAGAAACGGTGGTTCTTGTCTTGAGGAGTGAAAATGCACACCAAATGGCAGCACTTCGTCGGGCCTTTTTTGAATTGATTCAATTAGGTATTCAAACGCCGGTTGTACTTCATTTAAGCTATCCGAATGTAGATGCGGATCAATTGCAGCTTTTTGCTCCAACGGACGCAGGAGGCTTATTGATCGATGGATTTGGTGACGGTATACTCCTATCCATGCCATATAGTCAAGATAAAAATGCATTGATGAATGCGACGGCCTTTGGTATTTTACAGGCGAGTCGGGTTAGAATCTCCAAAACGGAATACATATCCTGCCCTTCTTGTGGTCGGACCTTATTTGATTTACAAGAAACCACCGCGCGTATTCGCCAAGTCACCGATCACTTGAAAGGAATCAAAATTGGAATTATGGGTTGTATCGTAAATGGCCCGGGTGAAATGGCTGATGCAGATTATGGCTATGTGGGGATTGGAAAAGATAAAATTGCTTTATATCGCGGCCAAGAGGTTGTGAAAAAATCCGTTCAGGCTGATTTAGCTGTGGATGAATTAATACAGTTAATTAAAGAAGACGGAAATTGGCGTGAGCCCCAACAAACCAACTAAACATGAGCAGATTAAGAGAACAGTTCCGTATTGGTGAAGTATTCACGTATTTCATTCGTGTATTTCAAAAGCCTAAGCCCGGTGCACCCACGAATTTTAATATTCGTACGATGCATACGATTAACAAGATTTCTATTGTCATGTTCTTGTTTTGTGTGTTGGTGATGCTTTATCGGGCGTTTACGCGTTAATTAGCGCAAACCAAATTTACACCAATTCGTTTGAGCGAATTTTAACGCTGCTTTGTCTTTTGTTTTCGACTTAACGAAATCACATAAGTACTGGTATTCCTTTGGCCCAGGTGCGCTTGGAAGTTCATTAATCAGATTCTCGATTACTTTGATGGCTGCCATGGCCTTTTTTTGCTTGAATAGCATGATACTTTCTGCCATCCAAGTCCGACGAACGATTGATCCTTTGTCGATACCCGCTTTAGCCATTTGGGTTTTCAATTTTTCAACATCAGCCTTACTTAATTTGTTAACCTGAGAGCTAGTCATAACGATTTGAAATACATTTTCATAGATCATTTTAACCATGGCCGGGTCCGTAATTCGATTATATTGATCTAAATGGCCCACAAAATACTCAAACAAGGTATTGTTGTTGTTCATCATGATTAGTTGCATCATATTCAATGCACTTTGATTGATGTACTGAGTGGTAGGTAGAACGCGTACTAACTCATTCACCATTTTGATATTGGTAGCCGTATCTGCCGTCAAACGTGCAAATTGTGCGTAATTGTAGAGAAATGCGACACTTCGTTCTCCCGACTTAAATTTATTCGCAAAATTACCCGCTTGTTCAGTTGGATTGGCTGCTTTCTGGGCAATCGCATTCACGTTGACTACACTATTTTCCTTCTCTCCGAATGCTCTTGCCTGAACTAATTTCATGCTCTTGGGATCAAAGAACAAAAACGTTGGAGTGGCGTTGATGATAATCTTTAACTGTTGTAGAATTTTTTGATTCTCTGGGTTACGAACATCTAATTGATAATTGATGAATCTCGCATTGTAAATGGCCCCAACTTGCGGTTGGGCAAATGTACCTGTGAAGGAATTGCAAACGTGACAATCCGGAGCATACACCTCGACAAACAATAGTTTATTTTGCTTTTTTGCTAAAGCAATAGCTGTATTTAAGTTGCTGTTTTTGAGGAAGTTAATTCCTTTTTGAGCAAAAATACTTGAAGTAATTAAGCAAAATGTCAGAATGAATTTGAGGTGTCGCATATGACTGAATTATTGCCCCTGTGTAGCGGCGGTGATTTCTTTCTTGAGGTTTTGAGAAAGTTTTTTACAAACTTGTTCTACTTCCAAAGCAAACTCGGAATCGCCGGTGGCTTGTAAAGCAGCATCACCCACCGTTCCCATGATTTCGATGAAAAAACGCTTCATATCGAGCACTTCCATGTCTTTTGTCCATAGCGGTAAGGCTAAGGTCCCTTTGTGATAGGGATCCCATGTGGCAACTAAAATGGCTTTAGTTTCCTCAATTCCTTCGTTGGGGTTGTCGGTCGCCGACCAAGATATTTGTTCCGGAATGCTATTGTCGTCTAACTGTATTTTGAAATTGATTTCAGATTGTTTCATGATGGCTTTTGTTTTTCGATTCATCTCTGTGTTTCCAAAGCAAATAAATCGTATTTTCGTACAAAAGTAAGAAAACTAAATGGTTCGAGCAGAAATAATTACCATTGGCGATGAGATTCTCTATGGCCAAATCTTGGATACCAACACCCAATGGATCAGCTTAGAACTCGATAAAATCGGGATTAAAACCGTGCGTAAGTCATCTGTGGGTGATCAACGTGAAGAAATCGTACAAATCCTTCAAGAAGCGCAAAAACGTGCTGATATTGTCTTTATAACGGGTGGTTTAGGGCCAACCAAAGACGATTTAACGAAGAAAATCCTGGCAGATTTCTTTGATTGCAAGTTGGAGTATCACCCGGAGGCTCTGTCGGATGTCACGGAATTTTTTGCAAAACGAGGACGTGAATTGAGTGATATCAATCGCGATCAGGCCTTGTTGCCGACCAAATGCACATTTATCCCGAATAAACAAGGTACAGCTCCAGCGATGTGGTTCCATGAGCAAGATACCATTTGGGTTTCCATGCCAGGCGTTCCCTTCGAAATGAAGGCAATTATGGAAACGGAAGTATTACCTAGAATTACCCAGCATTTTAAATTACCTGTTATTGTTCATCAAATTCGCAAAGTCGTTGGAATAGGGGAATCTTATTTGTCGGATTTAATTCAGGATTGGGAATTGCAATTACCCGCGCATCTTAAGCTCGCATATTTGCCATCTTTAGGGATTGTGAAACTTCGGTTAACAGGATTTGGACAGGATAAGCAAGAATTACATAAACAGATTGATGCTGCTTTTGAACAAGTTATGCCTTTGATTAAAGGCTATGTTTTCGGAAAGGAAAAGGATGAATTAGCTGCGGTGGTGGGCCAACTACTTGTTTCGCAACATGCGACGCTAGCTGTTGCAGAAAGCTGTACGGGAGGTTATTTGGCACATCAGTTTACGCAACATGCGGGTAGTTCCGCTTTTTTTGAGGGTGGCGTTTTAAGTTATTCGAATGCTGTAAAAATGAAACAATTGGGTGTTTCTGAAGAAATTTTGAAAAATCATGGAGCGGTAAGTGAAGCATGTATTTCAGCTATGGCGACTGGTGCCAGGACCGCTTTGGGGACAACGTTTGCTTTGGCTACCTCAGGTATTGCGGGTCCCGATGGAGGATCGGAAGAGAAACCGGTTGGCACCATATGGATCGCTTTAGCTCATCCCAATGGCGTGATAACTCGAAAATTAACGCAAGGTGGTACTCGCTTGCAAAATATACATTTAAGTTCTTTGGCGGCAATTAATTTGTTGCGTCGCTATTTGTTAAACGATTTAGCAGACTAATATGGCTATTACAGAAATCATCATGCCTAAGATGGGCGAAAGTATCATGGAGGCGACCGTTTTAAACTGGTTGAAGCAGCCAGGTGATTACGTCGAAGCAGATGAGTTTATTTTAGAGGTTGCCACAGATAAGATTGATACCGAAGTTCCTTCGCCTGTCGCAGGAATTTTGAAACAAATATTGATTCCTGTGGGTCAAGTGGCGACCATTGGCAAGGCAATTTGTGTAATTGATGCCAATGATGATGTTCCAATTGAAAAGAAGTCCTTTGATGCTGATGAGGTATTTCATCCGGAGCCTGAATTAGCTGTCTTGACAGATTTAAGTTTGGGGAATATTGATGTAAGTACAGATAAGGCCAATCCATGGGTTTCGCCGTTGATTAAGCAGATTTGCCAACAAGAGAAAGTATCACAGCGTGAATTGAGTGAGATTCGTGGATCAGGCATGGACGGTCGGGTAACGAAAAAAGATGTTTTGAATTACATTGCGGTCCGCAATTCGAAGCGTATGATTGCTTCTGGTACTTTGAGTCAAGGGCCGGGTTTGCGTTT
>JBDKFF010000248.1:0-6489 GCA_039798865.1 Bacteroidota bacterium | reverse complement strand
ATTTTTTACGCCTTCGACGGTTGGCACACCGCCTCTTACTTCACTGAGGAAAACAAGGATCCCGTAAAAAGTATGCCAAAATCGATGTTCATCGGCGTGATCGTCGTTGCTGTCATCTACCTGCTCATCAACATCGGAATTCTTTACACGCTCTCGTGGCCTGAATTAAGCCAAAGTAAACTCGCCGCCGCCGATGCCATGCAAAAAATATTAGGTGCGCAAACAGGTCGCTGGGTGACTACCTTCTTGATGCTTAGCATTTTTGGCATTTTGAATACGCAGGTAATGTTTGCCCCCCGAGTTATCTTTTCAATGAGTCGGGATGGCCTATTTTTTGCGAGTGCTGGACAAGTGAATAAGCACGGTAGTCCTACGGTAGCAACCCACATGACCGTGGGCTTAGCCTGTTTGTTTTTAATCAGTAGTCAATCGATTAGCGACCGACTCTCCGACATTGCTACCTTCTTTTTTGTGGCAAGTTATTTGGCAGGATTCGCCTCCTTATTGCAATTAAGAAAATCGGAACCCAATCTTCCTCGACCCTATCGTGTCTGGGCATACCCCTATTTGCCGATAGCACTCGTACTCATCTCAAGCTTATTTTTATTGGGAACTTTAGTGCAGAATTCTGCCAGTATTCCATTTGTGGCTGCTTTTATCTTGTTAAGCTATCTGATTTACCGCTTCAATTTATCGAAGCGCGTTTAAAATAGCCATAACATCTTGCTTGATAGCTGAAGCAGGTCGATTACCCAAATTGCCCATGATGGAAAATACATACATTTTACCTTGAGCGTTTTTATAGTAACCCGAGAGGTTATAGGTATTTCCAAAAGAACCCGACTTTGCCCAAAATGATGAGCTTGGATTCAAGGGTTTCATCTTGCGAATTGTTCCTGTTTTTCCCGACTCAGGCAATAGACGAAATAGTCGGTCCTCTGAAATCTCATTTTTCAACTGGAAAAGTGTAGCCACCAAATCCTTTGGACGCATCAAATTATAGCGAGACAATCCTGACCCATCGACCCATTTTAAGGAAGCAAGCAGTGTATCTTCTTTGTGGAGTTTGTTAATTATCTGAGCGGTCGGCCCTACCCAGTTTCGATTAGCTGCAATCAAATACAGCAATTGCTCAGCAATTTGATTATCACTATCATGTAGCATTGGCCGAAATAAACTATCAATCTTCCCTGCATAGACTAATTTAGATTGCGCATCAAAGGATTTAGGGATGGTATGTATCGTTTTTTTAATCAGCGCACTTAGAAGTTCAGCAGATTGCTGTGATGAGGTAATAAATGGGAGCGCAACTTTGGCATAATTTGCCACCGAAGGAATTTGAAATCGATTCGTATTCCGATCCCTTTGAGCGAAGGACTTGTTCCATACCTGTGTACTAGGTTCAAAATAAACTGGCTCAACGGTAGTTTTCCTATCTTTGATTGAGATTAAAACTTGATTGTTATAAACGGGAAGCAAGGATATCTCAGCCGAATAATCATCCGTATAATCATCCCAGGCCCAGCCATCACCAAGAGGACGAACATTTTCATCTGAATCCGCCAAGACCAAAACCTTTGATGATGACAAAAGCTTTTTTAACAAAACATCTCCCTTCATTTGAGGGTGCAGCAAACTTGGATCACCTGTACCCCAGAAAAATAGGGTGTCCGGCGTTTCATAATACCGATAGGCGGGAATTGAATCCTTTAGAATCCGATTGGCCTCTAAAAAAGTCACCAACTTCGCATTGGATGCCGGCATAAAATACTGGTCGGCCTGATGCTGATAAACTACTTTCTTCGTAAGCAGCTCCTGAATCAATATCCCTGACGCCTGATTCTTGAGTCCCCCTTTTTTAAAGGCATAATTCACGCGCTGTGTCGTGCAAGAAAAGGTAAAACAAGCAAGAGCCAAGAATGGCAAGATTTTTTTCATAGCTTAAAGGTAAAAAAAATCTGTATTTTCGTGCTTATTTTTGAAGAATGCTCGTAGGTTTTGTCATCTTTTACCTGGTACTGAATTTATTGGTGGGCTGGTTTGCCAGTACGAAAGTGCGGACGACGACCGACTTTGTGCTAGCGGGCCGAACGCTGTCATTTGGACTCGCCACCATGGTTACATTCGCGACTTGGTTCGGATCAGAGACCCTACTTGGCGCGCCGAGAGAATTTGTCCATGGTGGATTGTACGCGGTCATCGAAGAACCTTTCGGAGCAGCCTTGGGACTCTTTATCGTAGGCGCCATCTACGCGCGCAAACTTTACCCATTACCCGTTTTAACCTTCAGCGATTTCTTCCGAATCCGATTTGGCGGTTTATCCGAAAAGATTTCCGCCCTCGTCATGATTCCCTCCTACTTTGGTTGGATCTCAGCGCAATTGGTGGCCCTCGGTCTAACACTTCATTTGTTATTACCTATTAGCACCGAAATGGGCATTGTGATTGGTGCGCTCCTAGTCATGACCTATACGCTCATGGGGGGCATGTGGTCGATTTCCATTACCGACTTCCTTCACAACATTATATTGATTATTGGACTCCTCTTATTGGCCTATGTTTTGCTCGATAAGATTCCGGATTTTAATGCGTTTTTGGCCCAACAGCCAAAAGGTTTTTTCCGATTCACCCCACAAAGCACCGAGCCGGTCGAGTGGTTAAAATACATCGGCGCATGGATGGTCATTGGCTTGGGTAGTATACCGCAACAAGATATCTTCCAACGGGTCATGTCGGCAAAAAGTAGCCCAATTGCAGCCAAAGCGAGTCTTGCCGCAGGAGGCATGTACCTCACGATTGCATTACTTCCCTTGCTCATCGGCTTAATAGGCGTTCGATTATATCCCAGTTTATTGTCCGATGATAACCTTTTGATTCCGCATTTGGTCATGCAATTCATGCCTTATGGGATACAGATTCTATTTTTAGGGGCTTTGCTATCGGCCTTATTAAGCACAACAAGCGGAGCTATTTTAGCGCCTGCCTCCGTACTCGGGGAGAACCTTTGGAAGCCTTTGTTAAAACATCCTTCCGACAAAAAAGTCCTCCTCATCATCCGATTCTCTGTCGTTTGGGTGACCTTAGCGTGTATCTGGATGGCGGTGAGTCGGCAAAACATCTTTGAACTCGTAGGCGAAGCCTCCGCTTTCAGCTTGGTGTCTCTATTTATTCCTTTGAATGCTGGATTGTGGTGGAAGCGCGCCAGTGCAATGGGCAGCCACCTGAGTATGCTTTTGGGATTATTCGTTTGGGCTTACTTTAATTTCATGGCACCCCAGGAAATTCCATCCATCTGGTTCGGTTTGGCGGCAAGTTTGATGGGGCTGTTGGCCGGAACCTACCTATTTCCTAGGCCAACCAAGGTTGCTGAATAGCGCCGACATATTTCCCTTTTTGCTGAGTAATTAAGAGGTCGGTTAATTCCATTCCGATGTTGGGATACATGGTTACTTGACTCAACTGATTGATGGGCAACCAAAGGACTTCTTGGGCGTTGGTTTCGCCAACTTGCAATTCGGGGATCCCGCCAATCAGCTCACCTTCAAAAAGGATATGCAAAACATCGTCCCGGTTCTCGGTTCCACTAACTTGTCCCATGAGCAGCATTTGACCTACCTCTACATCGATTCCCAATTCCTCCATGCACTCACGAGCGATGGTTTCACTCAGCAATTCACAGGAATCGGGATTCCCACCAGGAAGATTATAGATAAAATGTTCGCCATATTGATATTTCATGACGAGTACATGATTGTTTTCAAGTAAGACTAAGGCAGGACGGCAACGCATAAATTAGGGTAATACACTTCAAATTAATATTATTTTTCGAATTGTCCTACCTTTGTACCATTAAAACACACCAAATGACCGTACAAGACGTTTGCCATTCCATGGAAACATGGGCGCCATTGAGTTGGCAAGAATCCTATGACAACGCAGGACTTTTATGCGGGAGTAGAAACCAAACCGTTCGTGGAGTACTTATTAGCCTGGATTGCACGGAAGCTGTTGTTCAAGAAGCTATCGAAAAAGGCTGCAACATGATTGTCGCCCATCACCCCATTGTATTTAAGGGTTTAAAATCCTTAACGGGCAAGGATTATGTAGAGCGGACGATGATTTTGGCCATTAAAAACGACATTGCCATTTATGCGAGTCACACGAATTTAGACCATGCCCCTCAGGGAGTGAGTTTTCATTTAGCAAATAAATTAGGCCTAATCAATGGCAAAGTTCTTCGCCCCTTCAAACAAGCTTTGAAACAACTAAGTTATTTTGTCCCGGCGGAATCTGCTGCAAAAACCCGTGAAGCGATACATGCTGCCGGTGCGGGAAACATTGGAAATTATTCGGAATGCAGTTTTAGCCAGACGGGGACAGGGCGATTTACTCCGAATGAATTAGCTAATCCAACAATAGGATCGGCAAAAAAAGCGGAAGATGTGAACGAGGAACAAGTTCAAGTCATCTTTCCGGCACATCTAGAGAAGGGAGTTTTAGCGGCTTTATTCCAGGCACATCCTTACGAGGAGGTAGCCTATTTTGTGACAAGCTTAGACAATACATGGAATGAAGTCGGCTCAGGATATGTAGCAGAATTGCCACATGCCATGGATGCTGATCAGTTTTCGAAACACCTGAAGCAGTCCTTAGGGTTGAGTCACTTTCGTCATACGGCTTGGTTGGGTCGACCTATTCAGCGCATCGCCGTATGTGGTGGAGCAGGTAGCTTTTTATTAGGGGATGCCATGAAAGCGGGGGCGGATGTATTTATCAGCGGAGATTTCAAATATCATGAATTCTTTGATGCGGAAAATCATTGCACCATTTGCGATATTGGGCATTATGAATCGGAAGTCATGATAAAGGATGCTATCCATGCGTATTTATCAAATAATTTTAGTACTTTTGCCGTTCTGAAAAGTATGACCAACAGCAATCCTGTGAGTTATGCTTAAAATTAGAGCGAATTAATAATTCAAACGCAACAACAAGAATGGCTACAGTTACCGAAACTACAATTGCCCAAAAGTTAGAAGCATTATTAAAGCTTCAAACCATTGATTCAGCCTTAGACAATATCAAGAAAGTACGAGGTGATTTACCCGAGGAGGTTCGTGATTTAGAGGATGAAATCGCTGGTTTAGAAACACGTTTAACTAAATTCCAGTCGGAAATCGTTTCTTTCGAGGAACAAATTTCGAACTATAAAATCTCGAAAAAGGATTCTGAGAAGCTTATTGTTAAGTACAAGGAGCAACAAATGAACGTTCGTAACAACCGTGAATTCGATGCAATTTCGAAAGAAATCGAATTACAAGGCTTGGAGATGGAAATCGCTGATAAGCGCATCAAAGAAATCGATTTCAAAGTTTTAAATAAGAATGACGAAATCGCTTCCGTAGAATCTGCTTTGTTTGAGCGTAAAAAGGATTTAGAAATTAAGCAAAAAGAATTAGAGGTTATCATCAGCGAAAGCGAAGAAGATGAGCAAAAATTCTTAAAAGATCGCGAGAAAGCGTTAAAGAGCGTTGAAGAGCGCCTATTGAAATCTTACACAAAATTACGTGGAAACGCGATCAACGGCTTAGCCGTGGTCATGGTGAAACGTGGTGCTTGTGGCGGTTGCTTTAGTTCGGTACCTCCACAACGTCAAACAGACATCAAGGACAAGAAGAAATTGATCGTTTGCGAGCACTGTGGTCGTATTCTAGCCGGTGTTGAAGATCCAATCCCTGCACCAGAGAAAGAAAAGAAAACGCGTGGTAAAGCTGCAGCCGCTGCTGCTACAGCTGAATAAGCAAACACCATTCATACATTGAAAAGCCTAACTTCCTGTTAGGCTTTTTTATTGGGCCATAAAAAAACCCTGTCTTTCGGCAGGGCTTTTTCTTATTTCTTCAACATCCCGAGTAGGGCGCTCAGTTTGTCTTTCATATCCTTTCGGTCGACAATAAAGTCCAAGAAACCGTGATCCAAAACAAAGTCGGCACTTTGGAAACCCTTCGGCAAATCTTTACCTATCGTCTCCTTAATAACACGAGGACCGGCAAAACCAATTAAGGCACCAGGTTCCGCAATATTAAAGTCACCCAGCATCGCGAAAGAAGCGGTAACTCCACCCGTTGTTGGATCCGTCAACAGCGAAATATAAGGAATCTTGGCTTCTGCTAACAAGGCCAAACGAGCAGATGTCTTTGCCATTTGCATCAAAGAAAAACCCGCCTCCATCATTCGAGCACCACCCGAACGCGAAATCATCAAGAATGGAGTCCCTGTTTTTAAAGAATGATCAATCGCACGTGAGATTTTCTCCCCTACTACCGAACCCATCGATCCCCCGATGAAACTGAAATCCATTGCTGCGATGGTAATGGCCTGACCGTTCATTTCACCATAAGCGGCACGAACCGCATCCTTCAAACCCGTTTTATATTCGGTCGCTTTCACACGATCCGTGTATTTCTTCGTATCCGTAAAGTTCAATGG
>JBDKFF010000247.1:0-2903 GCA_039798865.1 Bacteroidota bacterium | reverse complement strand
AAAAAGATTAAGATGAAGCGAATTGTCGAAAATTGAGATAATTTTGCATATTCATAAAGCAATGGTGCGACTAATTTGTTTTTTCTTGGGTTTAGTGGGTTTCCTGTCCTGTAGGTCAGCTGTAAGCCCGGCACCTCCCGTGGCATCCGTGCTCACAGATACGATAAAAACGGCGGTTTTGGTGGATACAATTGCTAAAATTGTACCTGATGAACGCCCGAACGAGCTCGATTCCAAGGAGTCAGCGGATGAGTTGGCGTTTAGTTATTTGAAAGCAAAATCGCGCGTGGCATGGAAATCGGGCAACAATACAGACAATTATTCCGTTGACATTCGCGTTAAGAAGGATAGTTTAATTTGGGTAACGATTTCCCAGGCTGGATTAGCGGGCGCGACGGGTTTATTTACGCAGAATCGGATTCAATTCTATCAAAAAATTAGTGGGGAATATTATGATTTGACCTATGATAGTTTGAGTACGATGATGGGTTTTCGAATTGATTATCGGGTTTTGCAATCATTGATTGTGGGGAATCAGCCATTTAAGAAGAATAATTCTCGGGTGATTCGAGAGAATGAAAACATTATCATTAAGCAGGATTCGGGGCGAATCAAGATTGATAATATGGTCGGGCCGAATCGAAAATTGAAGAAGTTATTGGTTCGTGATGAGCCATCGAGTAATAAATTGACATTGGATTTTGAAGAGTTTACCAATTTGAATCAAGTGATTTTCCCATTCTCTAGCCAAATTACATTGGACGTTAAAAACAAAGAGGATAAAAGGGTAACCACGGTCATTCAAATTAAGTATTCTAAGGTGGAGCTTTTGGATACTCCGCTCGAATTTCCTTTTCGTATTCCCGCTAAATTTTTGAAAAAGTAATGCGTTATCTAGTTGTATTGATTGTTTTGTTTTGTTCGATTTCGGCTTGGGGACAGGTAGATAAGAAAACCCAGTTGGAGCAACAGAAGAAGGAAAATTTGGCCAAAATTAAGGAGTTGAATTCCATCATCTCGCGGACGTCCAAAAAGAAGAATGCGTCGATTGGGAAGTTAAATGTCTTGAAGGAGCAGATTGTTGTTCAAAAAAAGCAGATTAATGTCCTAAATGAAAATCAGGAATTATTAGCAGCGGAAGCGAGTAAATTAAAGCAAGAGAGTGATGTGCTCGCGGCGAAATTAGAACGATTAAAGAAGAATTATGCCTTGATGTTGTATGAGGCGCAGAAAGTATCAACGGTTTCGAATAAAATCAGCTTCTTGTTGTTGTCGCAGGACATTGGCGAATTTACACGTCGTTTTGATTATTTACGTCAGTTTACATCGAATCGTAAGGAGCAGGCTCATAAGATATTCGAGACGCGTCAGGATTTAATGACGAAGAAGCAGCAGGTGGAGTTCAAGAAGAATGAGGAGAAGAAGGTCTTGGTAGAGAAGGAAAAAGAAAAGGCCAATTTGGAAGTTCTCAAGTCGAAGGAAAATAAGGTCGTAACTGTTTTAACTCAACAGGAAAAGAAATTAAAGACAGAATTAGAGCGTAAGAAATTGGCGATTAAAAAATTGGATAATTTGATTGCGGGGATCGTTCAGCGGGAAATTCAAAAGTCGATGGAGCGAGAGCGTAAGTTGCGGATGGCTGCGCAAGCACGCAAGTTGGAGGTTAATAAACCTGCTCTTCCTAAACCTAAATTGGAAGAAGGTGTCGTGAAGCGAAGTGAGAAGCCGAGTTCCCTTGAAAGCAAAGAAGAGGCTAAGGTGGAGGCTCGCGTGGAAAAGAAGGAAGCAAGTCCTGTTAAAAATGTGGAGGAGCCAGCCCTTAAATCGAATACCTACTACATGAATGCGGAGGAGGCGAAACTTGCGAGTTCGTTCTCTGCACTGAAAGGAAGAATGCCGTTTCCGGTGCCTTCTGGATTCATTTCGGATCATTTTGGCGTGCACAAACACCCCGTGTTAAAAGGGGTGATGGTCAATAATAATGGAATCGATATTCAGACTTCGGCAGGCTCGCCCGTTCATACGGTGTATGACGGCGTTGTCGCGACGGTGCAGAATATTCCAGGTATTAATATGGTGGTGGCGATTCAGCATGGAGAATATTTTACGGTTTACAGTAAGCTTGCCAATGTTTCTGTGAGCGCCGGCCAGAAAGTAAAGACGGGTCAACGGATTGGATCGGTTGCATCGGATGAGGATGGCACTTCTGAAATTAATTTCCAGGTTTGGAAAAATACGCAACATCAGAATCCTGAGAGCTGGTTACGTCGTTAGATTTTATATAGGATACGCAGACTGATGTTGCGACCTTGGTCATCCGTATAATACCTGAACCGATTTAGATAATCACGGTAGGCAGTGTTCAGGGCATTGCTGATTCGTATCCCGAAATCAAACTTCTTTAAATTGATCCCCCAGTTGGCATGTACAAGGACATATCCTTTCGGAGGTTCTGCGTAATCCGAGCCAGGCTCTACGCGATTTTGTCGACTCACCTGGACTAAGCCAATATTTACATATTGTTTTTCTTGCATCCATCGGTAGGTAACATTGTACTCAAAACGGTTTGCCGGAATGTTAACTAGATAAGAAAAGTTTTGTGAGGTGTTAAATGCTTGAACGATGCTTGTTTTTTGTTGGAGGGCTAAATGGGGGGTAATTTGGTAATTTACTTGCGCATCGATTCCCTGAAAAATGGCATTCAATTGTTCATAGGAGAATCCTGGAAAGGCCCCGCGAACGGTGGTAAAATAAACGGCTTGCCCTTGGTTAACCATGGGGCGTAGGTAGATGAAGTTATTAATGTAATTGTGGAAGAGTCCCAATTCGATTTGTAAATTTTTGGGTGCGAACAGCGTATTCAAACTGAAGTTATAGGCCGTTTCACCTTTTAGTGTAGGGTC
>JBDKFF010000246.1:0-3753 GCA_039798865.1 Bacteroidota bacterium | reverse complement strand
ATTCGGAGATCAAAAGGTTCGATGTGGGAAGTCGGGGAAATGCGTCATTCCCAGAGCAAAAGAAGGTGTCTACGTATAAACCCTTGTTATCAGAAGTTCTGGCCTTGGGCGAAGCATTTCGGAAAAAGACTGGCGAGGCTATTTATTATAACATTGAAATCAAGTCGGAGCCAAGCGAATACGGTCATTCACAACCAGCAAGTATCAAGGATTTTTCGGATCGCGTACAGCGCGTCATTCGTGCACACGTGGCCAATCCCTTCATCATTCTTCAAAGTTTTGATTTCGCCGTATTGGCCTATTATCACCAAGTATATCCCGAGGTACGCTTGTCGGCCCTCGTTGAATCCGAGTCCCCACAATACACCTTGGATGTGTTAGGCTTCACTCCGGCCATATTCAGTTCGAGTTATCAATATTTGACTCCAGAAATGATTCAGTTTTGCCATTCCAAAGGGATGCAAGTGGTTCCATGGACGATTAATTCGACGGAAAAGATGCAACAATTTGAGGCATGGGGTGTGGATGGAATTATCACAGATTACCCAAACAGAGCTCCCAAGATTCGTTAATATGTCCTTGTTCAACGAGACTTTATTGTGGTTTATGAAGCGGCGGATGCCGCGGATTGAGGCGATTTACAATCGGCCTTTGGACTTGCAATATGAGGGTTTGAGCCGATTAATCTCAGAGGGCCGCAACACGGAATGGGGGAAGAAATATGGCTATGATGACTTTTCGTCCTATGAGACCTTCCGTCAGCGGGTGCCTATTTCGACCTACGAGGAGATGTTTCCTTACATCGAGCGAATGATGCAGGGCGAGCAGCAAGTCTTATGGTCCACGCCGATTCAATGGTTTTCCAAATCCTCGGGCACGACCAATGCGCGGAGCAAGTTTATTCCTGTTTCCAAGGAATCCTTGGAGGATTGCCACATGATGGGGGGCAAGGATATGATTACCTTGCTGATTCAGAATAAGCCCGAGACGAAAATATTTGAGGGCAAAGGCTTGTCGATCGGAGGTAGCTTGACGACGGATTCGATGAACTCACGGATGTTAATGGGAGATGTTTCGGCGGTGGTCATGAAGAACTTGCCGATATGGGCACAGATGATTCGGACGCCTTCGTTAGACGTAGCCTTGATGGGGGATTGGGATCAGAAAATTGAAAAGATGGCCTTGGAGACGTCCCAGGAGAATGTGACGAGTATTTTAGGGGTTCCTACGTGGACCTTGGTGTTGATTGAAAAGATTCTGGAAATCACAGGCAAGAAGAGTATATTAGAAGTTTGGCCGAATTTTGAGTTTTTGGTGCATGGGGCGGTGGCCTTTGGCCCTTACCGGGATTTATTTCAGAGCCATGTTTTCCCATCTTCTGAGGTTCGTTTCCTGGAGATTTACAATGCCTCGGAGGGATTTTTTGGGATACAGGATGATTTGAGCCGACCGGATGAGATGCTATTGATGTTAGATTATGGCATTTTCTATGAATTTATTCCGATGCATGAGAGTGGGGAGGAGCAGGACTCGATTGTGTCTTTGGAACAGGTTGAGTTGGGCGTGAATTATGCGGTGGTGATTACAACGAATTCGGGTTTATGGCGTTATAAGATTGGTGATACGGTTCGATTTACCTCATTGAGCCCATATCGAGTGAAGATATCGGGTCGGACGAAGCATTTTATTAATGCATTTGGCGAGGAATTGATTATCGAAAATGCCGAGCAGGCGATTGCTAAGGCTTGTCGGGCAAGCGATGCTGAAATCAAGGATTACACGGCGGCGCCGGCCTACATGGATGGGGGAAAGCGGGGAAGTCACGAATGGGTGATTGAATTTTCGCGTGCGCCAAAAGATTTGCGTACCTTTGCGGCGGTGTTGGATGAAACCTTGCGTGCGAACAATTCGGATTATGATGCGAAGCGTTCGTATGATTTGGTTTTAGGCCCTCCTCTGATTCATGACGCTCCGGAAGGTACATTTTATGCCTGGATGCGGAGTCGGGGAAAATTAGGGGGGCAGCACAAGGTGCCTCGTTTGAGTAATCACCGCGAATTTTTAGAAGGAGTTTTGGCTCATATAAATCAATAACATGGCTTTAAAAGAAACAATTGAGGCAGGCATCAAAGATGCGATGCGGGCAAAAGATGCAGATCGTTTACGTGCGTTGCGTGCGATTAAATCGATGATATTATTGGAGGAGACCTCGGGCTCGAACGCGGATGGCCTTTCGGCGGATGCGGAGATGAAGATTTTGATGAAGGCGGCTAAACAGCGCAAAGATTCATTAGATGTATATTTGACACAAAATCGTCCGGATTTGGCGGAAAAGGAACAAGCGGAGCTTTCGATTATCGAGGAATTTTTGCCAAAGCAATTAACGGAGGCGGAATTAACGGAGAAAATCGCAGCCATCATCGCACAGGTAGGGGCGACTAGTCCGGCAGACATGGGGAAAGTGATGGGTGTTGCTTCCAAGCAGTTGGCCGGTTTAGCCGACGGCAAAGCGATCTCAGTGAAAGTGGGTGAATTATTGAAGAAATAAATGCTAGCGACGAAACGAGCGATTCGGAATTTGAGTTTGGATGCGTTGAAGCAGGAGATGCTTCAGCACGGGGAGCCTGCGTTTCGTGCGAAACAGGTTTATGAGTGGATTTGGAAAAAGTCGGTCCGCTCATTTGAGGCCATGGCGAATATCCCAAAAACCACACGCGAGTGGTTGGAGGCCGAATTCGATTTACAATGTGTCAGCACGGCAGAGATGCAGGTGAGTACGGATCGTACGATTAAGTCGAGTTTTGCTTTGCACGACGCGCATTTGATTGAGGGGGTTTTGATTCCCACACGGGAGCGAATGACGGCTTGTGTTTCTTCGCAGGTAGGATGTTCGTTGACCTGCAGTTTTTGTGCGACGGGTTACATGGAACGGAAGCGGAATTTGGAGGCCTTTGAGATCTATGATCAGGTGGTTATGATACGTGACCAGGCGCAGGAGAAATATGGGATTCCGTTGACCAATATTGTGTATATGGGAATGGGGGAGCCCTTGTTGAACTATGCCAATGTGTTGAAGTCGATTGAGATGATTACTTCGCCGGAAGGATTGGGGATGGCTTCTCGTCGGATTACGGTGTCGACGGCCGGGATTGCGAAGATGATTAAGAAATTGGGGGATGATCAGGTGAAGTTTAATTTGGCCTTGTCGCTGCATGCGGCGAATGATGTGAAGCGGAATCAGATTATGCCGATCAACGAGTCGAATACCTTGGAGGCGCTTTCGGAGGCATTGAGGTATTTTTATGAGAAGACGGAGAATGAGATTACCTTGGAGTACATCATGTTCAACAAGTTCAATGATTCGGTGGAAGATGCGAAGGAGTTATATGAATTTGCGCGCCACATTCCTTGTAAGATTAATATAATCGAATATAACCCGATTAAGCAGGCGGATTTTGTGAATGCGGAGGCGGATGCCTTGGCGAAGTTCACAGCATATTTGGAGTCAAAGAAGATGATTGTCAATGTCCGTCGTTCGCGTGGAAAGGATATCGATGCGGCTTGTGGTCAATTGGCAGGCAAAAAGTAAGACATGAACGAGTTATTCCCTATTTTCTTGAAATTGGACCGACTTAATACCTTGGTCGTTGGGGGAGGGAACGTTGCCTTGGAAAAGGTGTCGGCCATTTTGCGCAATTCACCGGCAGCCCGTGTGACGATGGTGGCTCCGATGTTTCGGGAGGATACCTTGGT
>JBDKFF010000245.1:0-6636 GCA_039798865.1 Bacteroidota bacterium | reverse complement strand
GGCGGAGTTAGGCTATGAACAAAAATGGGGAGCTTTGAATACACGATGGGTGGTGTTCCAACAAGATATTCAGGATGGGATAGTGTTTCAGTCGATGGATGTGGAGCCTTATGGACGTTACGCGAATGTTTCGAAGCAAAAAACGAATGGTGCTGAATGGGAGCTTTCTTTCAACAAAAAGGGATTTACGGCAGATCTTGGTTACACGTACTTGGATGGTACTATGATGAATCGTGTAAATGGGAAAGATTCAACTTATTCCTCGCTGATTCGTCGGCCGAAGCACCAGCTATCACTTCGTATCAGTCAACATATCAGTCCCAAGTTGTCATTCAGTGCTTATGCGCAATATGTGGGGGATCGATTGGATTACTATTTTGATAATGCCACTTATCAAACGAAGGAGGTCGTCTTGGATGGATATGTATGGACGGAATTACAATCGAGCTATGCGTTGTCTGCCAAATGGCGGGTGCAAGTTCTCTTAAAAAACGTGTTGAATCAGGCGCCTGTGGAATTGTATGGATATTCGGGTCAGCCGAGGAATATGCAAATTAGTTTATTGGGTAAATTCTAAGGTTTGAAACGCTCATAAACGTCCTTGCCCGTTGTTTGGTCTTTGCCGAATAATTCAATGTAATTGACGCTTGGCATCATGTGTGTCTCATCTACGCTGACGAAAACACGTTTGAGGATTTGTAATTTGCCGTTGATGGGGAACAGGGCAATTGGGTTTCCTTTGCTATCTAGTTTGACAACAAATTTACGTTTGCGGTAAGCGAGGAAATAGCCTTCATAGGAATTCGTTTCGGTTTTGATTCGGTCGGTATATAAGCCGTAGGCCAAAGTTCGCTGAATCGTGGTCAACTCTTCCTTTTGGCCTTTTTCGCCGTAGCGAATCCAATAAGTATGTACGGGATCTTTGGGGTTTAAGGATTTGTTCGGCAAAAGGTTAGCGTCATAAATGACCGTATTGGCATTGGAACTCCGTTGAATGTAAAAGAGTCGATTTGGGGAATCAGGTGGCGTAGGGAAACGTTCTCCGGGGAAAGCAAGTGCAGAAATGCTTACGCAAATAAGCAATAGTAAGAAGTGGATTCGTTTCATATTTAGCAGAAAACCATCGAGAAGCTTAAAATGTTCCTTCAGGTAAATCTATATTTTCAATTTTGCCTCGAAATTAATGAAATAATTTAGACTTGCAGGTCAGTTGAGGTACTCCGGTCAGGCTATTTTACGCGATATAATTGCATTTTGGAAAATTATGCCTACCTTTGCCAAGGAAATTTAAGAAAGAAGAGGGGTTTTTAATCCCTCTTTTTGTTTTCAGGGTATCGATGGAAGATTTAAAGACGAAGATTAACGGTTGGATTGCGGAGTATATTGGCGATGGTCCCATATTTTTGGTGGATTTGTCGATTAGCAAGGGTCTCAAACGTTCGTTGGTTACCATTCTGGTTGATACCATGGAAGGAATTACGATTGATGCCTGTGCCTTGATGAGCCGAAAGTTGGCCCATCACATCGAGGAAAATTTATGGATTGAGGAGGCCTATAATTTAGAGGTTTCGTCACCTGGCTTGGATTTTCCATTGACACAGGGCTGGCAATTTGAGAAGAATTTGGGCCGTACGGTGAAGGTGTGGATGAAAGAGGGAGATCCTGTGATGGGTACATTGCAGGGGCATACGGCGGATTCGATTCAGGTGTTGACCGAGAAAACGGTGAAGCACCGCAAAGTGGTTGCGAAAGAACCTACTTGGTTTGCTTTAAAGGATTTAGATAAAATAAGAGTACAAGTTTCATTTCAATAAAAAAACGTAAGGATAGCAATGAACAGTGTTGAATTAATTTCGTCATTTTCAGATTTTGCTCGGGAGAAGAACATTGATAAGCCGACGATGATTTCGGTGTTGGAAGAGGTTTTTCGTACGATGATTCGCAAGAAATTCGGTTCCGATGAAAACTTCAATGTCATTATCAACCCCGAAAGTGGTGACTTAGAGATGTGGCGTACGCGTGAAATCGTGGACGATAACTCAGAGGATATTTGGGATTTTGACAAAATACCTTTGGCGGAAGCTAAGTTAATTGAACCCGATTTTGAAATTGGTGAAGAGGTAGCTGAATTGATTAAGTTGGAAGACTTTGGTCGTCGTGTCGTTCAAACGGCTCGTCAAACCTTGATTCAACGTATCAAAGATATTGAGAAGGAAGGCTTGTATGATAAATACAAGGATTTGGTTGGGGAGTTGGTGACGTCTGAAGTATACCAAATTTTAGGTCGTGAATTGATCTTATTAGACAATGAGGACAACGAGTTGGTGTTACCGAAAGGCGAGATGATCTCAAAGGATCGTTTCAAGAAGGGGGAGACAATCCGTGCGGTAATCCACAAGGTAGAGATGTCGAATGGTACGCCTCGTATTATTTTATCTCGTGTTTCTCCGGTGTTCTTGGAGCGTTTGTTCGAGCAAGAGATTCCGGAGATTTATGATGGTACGATTTCAATCCGCAAGATTGTTCGTGAACCAGGTGAGCGTGCGAAGGTGGCGGTTGAGTCATTTGATGATCGCATTGATCCGGTCGGAGCTTGTGTGGGTATGAAAGGTTCTCGTATTCATGGCATTGTTCGTGAATTGCAGAATGAGAATATTGACGTGATTAATTTCACAGATAATTTAGAATTATTAGTGGCGCGTACCTTGAGTCCAGCGAAGTTGAATTCGATGGCCATCGACAAGGAGCGTCGTCGTATTTCGGTTTATTTGAATTCAGATCAGGTTTCTATGGCAATTGGTCGTGGAGGTCAAAACATCAAATTGGCTGGTAAATTAGTGGGATACGAAATAGATGTATTCCGTGATGTGCCAAAAGAGGAGATGGATGACGAGGATGTAGAATTGACAGAATTCTCCAATGAGATTGAGGCTTGGATTTTAGATGAGCTTCATAAAATTGGATTGGATACAGCGAAGCAAGTTTTGGCTTTATCTAAAGAGGAATTAGAGCGTAGAACGGAATTAGAAGAAGGTACGATTGAAGACGTACTTGCTATTTTACGTTCCGAGTTTGAATAAGACTCCCGCTGTTTCGAGTAAGAATTAGTAAATTGAAAGTATACGTATTTTAAAATATATGGCAGAAGAGAAGACAATGCGATTAAGTCTTGTAGCAAAACAAATAAACATAGGAACGTCTACGATCCTACAGTTTCTTTCTGCTAAAGGACATAAAGTCGATAATAACCCGAATGCAAAGCTTAATTTCGAGCAATTAAGTTTGTTGGCAGCTGAATATGGTGCAAACCATTTGTTGGCCACAGACGAGGCTCCGAAAAAGCCTGTTGAGGAGATTGTCGTGCCAGCTCCTGTGGTTGAAAAGGCACCTGAACCCGTAGCCGTTGTGGAGCCAGCTCCCGAGCCGGCGAAGGTAGAGGCCCCCAAGGTAGCGGAAGTTGCCCCAGCGCCTGAGGAAGAAAAGCCGATGGGATTAAAGGTATTGGGTAAAATTGATTTGGATAAGAAGGGTAACCCCGTTCCTCCGAAATCAGCTCCCAAACCGGAACCTGTCGTTGAGAAAGTTCCTGAACCCGTAGTGGAGCCTGAACCTGTTGTAGAAGCTCCTGTCGTAGCAGCTGTAGAACCAGCGGTTGAAGCACCTGAAGATGTTCAATTAATTGAAGCAAAGGGTGAGACGTTAAAAGGTCTAACCGTATTAGGTAAGATTGAGTTACCTGTCGATAATGGTCGGGATGGCCATAAGCACAAGCGTAAGCGTATTGTGAAGGAGGAGAAAAAGCCCGTAGTGAACGAGCAACGTCCTAACAATAATCCGAACAATAAGAAAGATTTTGGTAAAAAGCCGGCTCCAGGTGCTAAGCCAGGAGGTCCTCGCGAGGAATTGTCCGACAAAGACATTCAAGAGCAAATCAAGGCGACAATGGCGCGCTTGCAAGGGGCGACCAACAAGCAAAGCTTTGGTGCGGATAAGCGTCGTGTCAAGCGTCGTGAGCGTGCAGATGCGGAGGAAATGCGTCAATTAGCTGAGGATGAGGAGGCAAAAGTATTAAAGGTAACGGAATTCGTTTCGGCGAGTGACTTGGCTTCCTTGATGGATGTTTCGGTGAACGAAGTTATCTCGACTTGTATGAGTTTGGGTATGTTCGTTTCGATCAACCAGCGTTTGGATGCGGAGGCGATTACGATTATTGCCGATGAATTCGGTTTTGAAGTAAACTTTATCTCGGCAGAAGAAGAAATTGATGCGGTTGAGGAGGAAGTTGAAGACGATCCAGCTGATTTAGTTCCGCGTGCACCGATTGTTACGATCATGGGACACGTTGACCACGGTAAGACGTCCTTATTGGATTACATTCGTAAGTCGAAGGTTACGGCTGGTGAGGCGGGTGGAATCACCCAGCACATCGGTGCGTATTCGGTAGAAACGGAATCAGGTAAGAAGATTACCTTCTTGGATACTCCGGGTCACGAAGCCTTTACCGCGATGCGTGCACGTGGTGCGAAGGTAACGGATATTGTTATTATCGTGATTGCGGCGGACGACTCGGTCATGCCACAAACGAAAGAGGCGATCAACCACGCAATGGTGGCTGGAGCTCCGATCGTATTCGCGTTCTCCAAAGTAGATAAGGATGGAGCTAACACGGACAAAGTTCGTGAGGAATTAGCAACCATGAATATGTTGGTGGAAGATTGGGGTGGTAAATACCAAGCCCAAGAAATTTCATCGAAATCGGGTCTAGGTATCAACGACTTGCTTGAAAAAGTATTGTTGGAGGCCGAAATGCTCGAATTGAAAGCGAATCCAAACAAGAAAGCCATCGGTTCTGTTATCGAGGCGGAATTGGATAAGGGTCGTGGATATGTGACTACGATGATGGTCCAAGATGGTACCTTACACGTAGGTGATATGATGTTAGCGGGTGATAATTACGGTCGTGTGAAAGCGATGTTTGACCACCACGGTAATAAGATTAAGAAGGCGGGTCCTTCGACACCGGTACAAGTATTGGGTCTGAATGGTGCGCCACAAGCAGGTGATAAATTGATTTGCTTGGAGAATGAGCGTGAGGCGCGTGAGATTGCCAACAAGCGTGAGCAGATCTTGCGTGAGCAATCGTTGCGTACGCGTAAGCACATTACCTTGGAGGAAATTGGCCGTCGGAAGGCGATCGGTACTTTCCGTGAATTGAACGTGATTGTAAAAGGTGACGTGGATGGTTCCGTGGAAGCCCTTTCGGATTCCTTATTGAAGTTATCTACGGATGAAGTTCAAGTACGTATCATTCACAAAGGGGTAGGACAGGTTTCTGAATCGGATGTGGCTTTGGCTTCGACCTCAGATGCGGTAATAATTGCCTTCCAGGTTCGTCCGTCGCAAAATGCGCGTAGAATGGCCGATGCGGAGCAAATTGAAATCCGTAACTATTCGATTATCTATCAAGCCATTGATGAAATCAAGGCGGCGATGGAAGGTCTATTAGCTCCTTCTTTTGAAGAGGTTATTACAGCGAATATCGAAGTACGTGACGTATTTAAGATTTCGAAGATCGGTACAGTGGCGGGATGTTATGTCTTAGATGGTACTGTCAAGCGTGCGCATAAGATTCGTGTCATTCGTGACTTCGTCGTTATTCATGACGGAGATATTTCTGCCCTGAAGCGTTTCAAAGACGATGTGGCTGAAGTTAAATTCGGATACGAATGTGGTATGTCGATCAAAGGTTTCAATGATCTGGAAGTAGGCGACAACCTAGAATGCTACGAAATGAAAGAAGTGAAACGTACCTTGAAATAAGGTTACGTGTTGAATAAACGAAAAAGCCGTCCGTCGATTGACGGACGGCTTTTTTTATTGTAGGATTTCTTTCATGTTGACCGACTTGAAGAATACGCCAATCAGTGCCGAAAATAGCCCCAAGAAGAAACCGCCTAAGGTAATCAGGCTGCGTTTGGGACTTACTCGTTTGAGCGGTACCTGCGCTGGGGCAAGCACCTTAAACACTGGGGTTTCTTTTTGTAATTTGATCTTTGCTTCGGTCGTTTGTGAAGTTAAGTTGGAGTAGACATTGAATGCTAAATCAACTTCATACTGCAATTTTTTTCCTTGGTCTTTGGCGACATTTAGGAATACATTGCGATTTTGATCTTTGTAATTCGAAAAGGTAAACAGAGCTTGATCATAACGCTTTCTGGCCTCTGCTTGTCTTTCTACGAGGAAGTTTAATTCCTTTCTTGCCTTTTCCGTGCGGTAGTGAATGATGTATTTACGAAGTTGATTTAATACCAAATTCGCCAAATTTGCGGATACAACCGGGTCGAGACTTGTGGCTGTAATGTTGATCAAATTCGTTTTTTTGTCAATTTCCACGACAATCGATTCCTTCAATTCCTTTAAAATGGCAGATTCTTGTTTGCTGATGTTGATTAGTTCAGGGCTCAATACCCCCTTTGGAAGATTGATATTTTCCATGTCGCTCACTTCCTTATTCTTATCTCCCTTTAACAATTGGATCGGCGCATTGGAATTATCTTGCTTCAAGTAATCTGCTAATTTTTGAAACTTTTTTTGTTTGATATTGTAGATAGGGGATTGGCTCAATTCCTGTAAAAA
>JBDKFF010000244.1:0-3636 GCA_039798865.1 Bacteroidota bacterium | reverse complement strand
CGCTACGATCGGACCGGGAAAATCGATAAACCGGTGGTGCTAATGCACACGATTTATGATCAATTGATTCCGGTGAATTATGCGGTGACCAATTTTGAGAATATGGTTCATGCGCAGGGGCGCGGGAAATATTTTACCGTGAAGTATACCAATGGACAAGCGCATTGTCAATTTACGGACCAACAAACGGGGGAGGCATTTGATGCCTTGCGAAACTGGGTTAAAACGGGCGTGAAGCCTTCTTTTGGATATGTCAACTAAAAATTACTTAGCGATTTTTATCTGCTTTTTGATGAACATGCTGGATGGCATGGACGTCTTAATTATTTCTTATGCGGCTCCTGCGATTGCCAAGGCATGGAGTATCTCTCCGGCGAATTTGGGGGTCGTATTCAGTTCGGGCTTGGTTGGTATGACGATTGGAGCCATATTTTTGGCGCCCTTTGCGGACCGGACTGGTCGTAAGCCAACGATGCTGATCGCAGGGTTTTTGATGGCGTCTTGTATTTATTTTACTTCGATGGCAGCAGATATTAACATGTTGATGATTTTTCGATTCATTAGTGGATTGGGAATCGGTGCGATGATGGCAACTACAGCTGCTCTAACGGCGGAGAATTCCCCTGCGTCAACTCGAAATTTTTGGGTGAGTACTGTGGTTGCGGGATATCCGGTCGGAGCCGTATTATCCGGTCTCGTGGCCGCCACCGTCATTAAGACGAATGGCTGGGAGCATTTATTTGAATTAGCGGGATATGCAACCGTATTATCGCTTCCCTTGGTGGGATTATTTATTCAGGAATCCTTTACTCCAGCCAATCAAAATGAACCGAAGCCTAAAGTTCAGGTATTGGTTCAAGAACCTTATCGGTTATCTACTTTTCAGCTTTGGACGGCGCTTTTTTTAGCATTTGCTACCCTTTATTTTATGTTGAATTGGATTCCCAAATTAGCTACGAATGCTGGGATGTCCCTGTCTGCGGCGATATACGCGGGAACCGTCTTTAATTTAGGGGCGATTGTTGGAATTCTGATTCAAGGTTATTGCTCGTCTCGTTTTGGTTTGAAAAAAACGATTGGAATTATTCTCTTATTTACGGCAGTAACGATGTTGTCTTTTGGCTTTTTCGTTCATACTTCATTTGCCTTGGTGCTCTTCTTCTTAATGGGATTCGGTGTTCAAGGTGGATTTGTGGGCCTGTATGCCGTTGCGGCGAGTATGTATCCGACTTACATTCGTACCACGGGAGTGGGCTGGGCGATAGGAGCCGGACGGATCGGTGGGATTATAGGTCCGATTGTTGGCGGATTATTGGTTGCATGGGGCTTGGATATGACACAAAGTTTTTGGTTTTTTGCTATCCCATCTGCCTTGGCAGGTTTAATGACATTTAACATTTCTTCCAAAGATATTTCATAAGATGATTGAAGTTAGAACGGTAGTATTAGGTACCCTAGATCATGTTTGGGCTTGTTGGACCCAAGCGGAGCACATTCAAAATTGGAATCACGCCAGCGATGATTGGCATTGTCCGAAGGCGATCAACAATTGCGTAGAAGGTGGTCGATTTGTTTTTACTATGGCGGCTAAGGACCAATCCTTTTCATTTGATTTTTGTGGAACCTACACAAAGGTCATTCAAAATCAAGAGATCGCTTACACGATGGATGATGACCGGAAAGCGGTGGTTTCGTTTCAAGCAATAAACGAGGGAGTAGAAATTACCGAACGATTCGATCCAGAAAATCAAAATCCAACGGACATGCAACAGGCAGGTTGGCAAATGATTTTGGATAATTTTAAAAAATACGCGGAGTCTATTTCGTAAAAAGGCCTACGAAGGAATTCGTGATTCCTACAATAAAACTAAATATCAATGGGGCAATAAATCCACTTACTTGGAATCCCTCAACGTAAGCTTCCACGATATAAACCATCGCAACCGTAATCACAAGAGAAAACAATCCGAGGGTCATAAAGGTAATCGGGAAACTGATAATTTTTAAAATCGGTTTTACGAAGGAATTCAAGAATCCCATGGCGAGCGCTACGATTAAAGCGGTGCTAAATCCATCCACAGTTATTCCTTTTAAGTAACGTGGAATGATCAATACCACGCAAGCGATGATGATGTAACGAATGATAAATCCAATCATATTATTTCTGGTGTCTTGCTTGTAATGTCTTAATAATTTCCTCCAAACCAATGCCACGATCTTCCAACAACACTAATAAGTGGAAGATTAAATCGGCCGCCTCGCCCTTAAATAATTCATCGTTTTTCATTAAGGCTTCTATGACTAATTCAACGGCTTCTTCGCCAACTTTTTGAGCGACCTTGTGCGTGCCTTTTTGGAATAAAGATGCCGTATACGATGTATCTGCCGAAGCATTTTTACGGGAGCGAATAATGTGTTTCAAATGATCTAACCACGCAGCGTTATCGGAATTTGATTCATTGAAACAAGTATCTGCTCCTGTGTGACAGGTGGGTCCCGTTGGGTTTGCTTGGATTAATAGGGTGTCTTGGTCGCAATCTATTGCCACATCCACCACGTCTAAATAGTTTTCAGATGTCTCTCCTTTGGTCCAAAGACGATTCTTCGAACGGGAGAAAAAGGTCACACGCTTTTCGGCCAGTGTTTTCATGTAGGCTTCCTCATTCATGTAGCCAAGCATCAACACTTTACGTGTTTGAGCGTCTTGGATAATGGCAGGAACGAGGCCTTTGGAAAAATCGGGTTGTAAACTCATAGCGTTAAATTAGTATATGCGCATCGGAATTCCTTTGCTGGCCAAGTATTTTTTCAATTCGATGATCTCAATTTCTTTGAAGTGGAAGATGCTTGCAGCTAAACCGGCATCCGCTTTTCCCGTAGTAAATACCTCATAAAAGTCTTCCATGGTACCTGCACCGCCGGAGGCTATAATGGGAATCGAAGATTGAGCGGATACTCGACTCGTTAAGTCGTTCGCAAATCCCGCTTTCGTTCCATCTGCATCCATCGATGTTAAAAGGATTTCTCCTGCACCCCGAGATTCTACTTCCTTCGCCCAGCTTAGTGTTTGAATTTCAGTGATTTTCCGGCCGCCGTGCGTGTGAACCCAATCATTCCCATCTACGAAGCGCGTATCAATTGCGACGATGATGCACTGGGAGCCAAACTGCAACGCTAGCTCATCCACAAGGTCCGGTCGGCGGACTGCAGAGGAATTAATCGAAACTTTATCCGCACCCGCATTCAATAATGCCGACACATCTTCGATGGAACTGATTCCGCCGCCCACTGTAAAAGGGATATTCACGTGCCTGGCAACCTCGCGGACCAAATTCACTAAAGTCTTCCGGTTATCGACTGTTGCTGTGATGTCTAAAAAAACCAATTCATCCGCTCCTTGTTCGGCATATAATGCACCTAATTCCACCGGGTCGCCAGCATCCCGCAAATCCACAAAGTTGGTCCCTTTAACCGTCCGACCTTCTTTGATATCCAAACAGGGTATAATTCGTTTCGTTAGCATAGGGATTCTTTGGCAAATTGAGCTAAATCTTCTAAGGTAATGCGGCCCTCATAAAAGGCTTTTCCGACAATGACGCCAAACAAATTCATGGCTCTTAATTGCTCCAAATCCTG
>JBDKFF010000243.1:0-3591 GCA_039798865.1 Bacteroidota bacterium | reverse complement strand
AGCACGCCGGCGGGCTGTGTTCAAGCATTGTCCAATACTAATTTATTCTGGCGTTTGACGGCGCAGCGTTTATTGGTGGAGCGCGGAAATAAGGATGTCGTTCCGGCATTGATTGCGTTGGCGGCGAGTGCGCCAACCGACGAAATCGGTTTAGCACCGGGAGCGATTCATGCGCTTCGCACCTTGGAGGGATTGGGCGCATTGCCTTTGGATGTTACGACGAAAGCTTTGCGTCATCGCAGTGCCGCGGTGCGTAAGCAAGCGGTACAAATGTTGCCGCGGACAGAAGCTGGGGCAAAAGCCATATTGGCCAATAGCCTGTTGAATGACCGTGATTCCTTAGTGGTCTTGCACAGTATTTTGGCCTTGAGCGAAATGCCAAGTAGCCCGGCTGTTGAAGCGGCGGTGATGAAGAAAATTGAGTCGAATCAGCGCAACGAAGACCGCTGGATACCAGATGCCTTAACGGCCTGGGCGATGTCCGATAGTCAAAAACGCATCGAAGGAATCATTCGCAAGGAAGGCGCTAAATCGGCGCAGGTGGTAGCGGAGAAATTGGCCAAAGACTTGAAAAACCCATCGGTCGATGGATCAACCAACGGCATCGATTTGGTGATTGAAGAGATTCAAGTAAAGGGAGGTAATTTCAAATTACGTGAGGGGGCAAGTTTTGTGGTTCGCGTTAAAAACCGTGGAAATCAAGCTTTGCCGAAGGAAGTACCTGTACCCTTGGCGATTAAGATTGAGGGCATGGGAAGTCGGGTAGATTTAGAATCTTACACCTTCAAAGATGGTATCGCACCGGGTGAGACGATTTCAGTTATTAAGAACAACAATGGCCCGTGGACGGGTAATTTAGGTTGGACCGCTGAAAATCCGGGTAACTACACGATGGAGATTTCATTGGATCCGAAGGCGACCATTTCGGAATCAAACCGCGCTAATAATAATTTCCGTCAGGCGATCACGGTGAATAACACATCAACCTTATCGAGCTACATGGTGGAGAAAATCTTCCGTGCGGGAGCGACGGAGTGGACCGGGAATCAGGTAGTAGACCATTTACGATGGATTTCGAATCCGGAGAGCATGGCGATGGGCGTGGCTTTGAAAGGAGCAGCAGGAGCTTGGAATGCGAAGAAAGCAGCGGATTTAAACGCAGAAAACAAAGCTTATTTTATGGCTTTGGCGAAGGTGGTTCGTCCACAGGATGTGGAAATGTGGGAGCGTTTGGCGAATGCCTGGAAATTGGAAATCCCTAGCTCTGGGGCTAAAGGGCCGGTTGTCAAAGTTACCTTGCAAACGATCAAGGAAGCGATGAAATACAGCCCTGCGGAGTTCAAAGTTCCGGCGGGGGCGATGGTGGAATTGGTTTTTGAGAATGTAGATGCCATGCAGCACAACTGGGTATTGGGGACGATCGGAAGCCAGGAGAAAATCGGTTTGGCGGCGGATAAGATGATTACGGCAGCTGATGGTGCCGCGAAAAATTACATCCCGAACATGCCGGAGGTATTGGCCTTTACACCCTTGGTTGAATCCGATGGTCGCGTCAAAGTGGTCTTCAAGGCACCAAGCGTTCCAGGTAATTATCCATTCTTATGTACCTTCCCAGGACACTGGCGGATTATGAATGGGGTGATGAAGGTGGAGTAGAGGTAAGAACTAAGAGGTTAGAGGTTAGAGGTGAAATGAATTATGCATTATAACCCCAGGTATTAACCTGGGGACCCCCAGACTGAAGTCTGGGGCTATAAAACGCGGACTTCGGACTTCTGCCTTCGGACTTTTTCCCTACCTTTGCCGCATGAAATTCGAAATTGAGAAGCTAGACCCGAATTCCAAGGCGCGGGCAGGGAAATTACATACAGATCACGGGGTCATTGAAACCCCTATTTTCATGCCGGTGGGTACCGCGGGTACGGTGAAAGCGGTGCATATTTCTGAATTATCAAAACCCATCAATGCCCAAATCATTTTGGGAAATACTTACCATTTATATCTTCGTCCGGGCTTGGATGTGATCGAAGCAACGGGCGGATTACATAAATTCAATGGGTGGGACAAACCTATTTTGACCGACTCAGGTGGCTATCAAGTATACTCCTTAGCCGGAACCGGTCGGAAAATCCAAGAAGAAGGCGTCAAATTCAAATCACATATCGACGGGAGTACGCATTTTTTCAGTCCCGAAGGTGTGATGGATATTCAGCGGACCATTGGCGCCGATATCATCATGGCTTTCGATGAGTGTACGCCTTATCCGTGTACCTATGAATATGCACGGAAATCGATGGACATGACCCACCGCTGGTTGGACCGTTGCATCACCCGTTTCAATGAAACCGGTCCCAAATACGACTATAACCAAGCCCTTTTCCCCATTGTTCAAGGAAGCGTTTATTCGGATTTACGGAAGGTTTCGGCAGAATACATCGCGTCCAAAGGGGCTGTTGGGAATGCCATCGGCGGTTTATCCGTGGGCGAACCGGTGGAAGACATGTACAAAATGGCGGATGAGGTGACGGATATTTTGCCCAAAGACAAGCCCCGTTATTTGATGGGTGTGGGAACCCCGGCGAATATTTTGGAAGGTATCGGTTTGGGAATCGATATGTTTGATTGTGTGATGCCGACGCGCAATGCGCGCAACGGGATGATTTTCACCACGCAGGGAATTATCAACATCAAGAATGAAAAATGGAAAACCGACTTCTCGGTGATTGATCCCTTCTTCGCGGAGGATATCCATGGACAATATACCAAGGCCTATTTGCGCCACCTCGTACGCTGTGAGGAGCTCTTGGGACCGATGATTGCGAGTGTATTTAACCTCCGTTTTTACTTATGGATGGTGGGCGAAGCACGCAAGGAAATCCAAGCAGGCACCTTTACCGCTTGGAAAAACCGCATGATTCCACAATTTATGAACCGATTATAAGGATCAAGGAATCGGTAAAACTTTGCTCTCTTTAAAGCTGGATAAGATAACCATCGTGGACGTTGCGGCTACCTCTTCAATTTCATTGATTTTCTCCAACATCAGTTTTTGATAGGTCGAGATGTCTTTCGAAATAATCTTCAGCATGAAATCCCCCGAACCTGTCACGTGGTGACATTCGATAACTTCGGGAATTTGATTGATTTGGCGAACAAAAGACTCGGTCACTTGCTTTTTGTGACCCGTTAAGGTGACCGTTACAAAGGTGCTCACCCCTAAACCGACCTTGTCACGATCCACTTGAGCATGGTAACTTTGAATGATTCCCAATGCTTCCAATTTCTTCACGCGCTCCAAGGTTGGTGCAGGCGAAAGACCGATTTCCTTGGATAATTGGGCGTTCGTAATCTTCGCATTTTGTTGAAGAATCTCTAATAGTTTGTGATCAATCTGATCTAGTTTGTTGATGCTCATTCCTTGATTTTAAAAAACAAAAATATAGATTTTTTAAGGATTTTTTCACCTGCCTCTTGCATAAATAACTTTAAGGTTCTACTTTTGTACCCACAAAACGCGAAAGTAGCTCAGCTGGTAGAGCGCGACCTTGCCAAGGTCGAGGTCGCGGGTTCGAACCCCGTCTTTCGCTCAAA
>JBDKFF010000242.1:0-18906 GCA_039798865.1 Bacteroidota bacterium | reverse complement strand
CAATCGAAGATAAATTAATGATATGTCCCGAAGCCCTCGCAATCATACCGGGAATGACCATTCGAGATACATTTAATAAACCATCTACATTGCTATGCATCATGGCATCCCAGTCGGCCACGTCCCCATCTTGTATCGCACTCATGCCATGCGCATTACCCGCATTATTGACTAAGACATCAATGGATTGCCATTCAGCAGGCAAGGATTGAAAGGCCGACTCAACAGCCTGTCGGTCACGCACATCAAATGTCAACACGTAGGAAGATGTAGCTAATTCCGACTGAAGAGCTTCTAAGCGCTCTTTCCGACGGCCACACAAGATCAATTGAAAACCTTCAGCAGCCAATGCTTTTGCTGTGGCTAAACCAATTCCCGAACTTGCTCCGGTAATGCATGCAATACGATTCATCATAAAATATTTTCTCGAAGGTAATGCCTTCGAGGTGTTCTAAAAAATTTGAACGAACTTTGTCCTAAATATTTATAACACATGAACTTCTTAATTGTTGGCCTTGGCAATATCGGACCCGAATATCTTTTTACTCGCCATAACATTGGATTTATGGCTTTGGACTATCTAGCCAAAGAAAAATCAATTCAATTCAGTCAGGATCGTTTGGGTGCTATCAGTTCCTACAAATTAAAGGGGCATACCATTTATTTGTTAAAACCGAGCACTTTCATGAATTTAAGCGGTAAAGCCGTTAATTATTGGAGCCAACAATTAAAAATTGAAAAAGAGCGCCTGTTAATTCTTACCGACGATATCGCACTTCCGTTTGAAACACTCCGTTTAAAACCTAAAGGATCGAGCGGTGGCCATAATGGCCTCAAAAGCATAGAAGAAACCTTATCGTCTCAAGAGTATGCCAGATTGCGCATGGGAATCGGGGCGGATTTCGCGAAAGGAAGACAGGCTGAATTTGTATTAAGTAACTTTTCCGAAGATGAAATTGGACTAATCCCATTCATTCTAAATCGATCCAATGAAATCATTGATTCATTTTGCTTACAAGGTATCCAGCAAACAATGAACAAATACAACCAATGATTGCACTTTTTAAAGAATTTTATAATTTTTCCTAAATTTAACAATTAGAATTATCCGAAAGATTTGCAAATGTAATCCAAATATAATTTGGCATTTTAATAAAAAATATATTGAAAATTCTGAAATTTAAACCAAAATCGAAAAATATTTAATTTTTGATTTAAAAATTGTCCAAAAGCAAGTTTTGTTATATTAAAAAAATGCAATAATTTTGCATCGTTGATTTAGTTAATAAATATAACAAATTTATGAAAAAGCAATTTTTAATGGTTAGCGTTTTAGTAGGACTAAGCCTAACAGCAACAGCGGTAAAAGCGAGCGGAACGGCATCAAATGTAGATGCGTCGACAACAGTATTGTCACACAAAAAAGAAACCCTTTCTGAAGTTATTCAGTCATTGATAAAAAAAGATTTTGTAGGAGCTAACGCCTCTACATCAGCAAGTTTAACAATTTCGATTTTAGAGAATTACCAAAACAACCAGTCGGCTTATTTAAAAGCTAGCAAAGCAGAACAAGTTCTATTCAACAAGACGGTTCAGGCAATTGTTAATCAAGGAACTGGCGCAGCGGACGAAAAAACGAATGTTTGGGTGAAAGAAATCAATAAATCTGCGAAAGCAATTAATGCGATTTGGTCTGTTTTGGCCACTGAACCAAAAATTGATGCAGATTTTTCAAACGATACAGAACAAAAAGAAGATTTGATCGTTGTATTTCAAAATTAGATTGTAAGTAGTTTTCATAGTTAAATAGGTTTAGAGGTAATCAAAAAAGGCGCTGTTTCTAACGGCGCCTTTTTTATTTTTTTTGCATTAAACTCATATTATTTAAAGAAAACATCTATATTTGTATAAATTTTCATAGTTAAATAGGTTTAGAGGTTAAACAAATAAGGCCAGAAGTTTCTTCTGGCCTTATTTTTATTTAAGCTCAATCGGTTAACTAATCGATGCCCCATTCCAAACTGCTTTGCTTGGCTGCAAAAATGCCAAACTTCCATCGGCATCCTCTGCCATCAAGATCATTCCCTCACTCTCCTGCCCCATAATCTTACGAGGAGCCAAATTGGCCAGGAAACAAACTTGTCGGCCAATCACATCCGCCGGCTCGAAATGCTCCGCAACCCCACTTAAAATAACGCGCTCCTTCTGACCATCATGAACAGCCAATTTTAAAAGCTTCTTGCTCTTTTCAACCTTTTCTGCGGCAGTGATTTGACCCACGCGAATATCCATCTTCGTGAATGAATCAAAGTCAATGGTATCCTTAATCGGGTTTACTTGCTTATTTGCCAATTCCATTTCAGCCTTGGTTTGTTTTAATTTATCTACTTGTGCCTGAATAACATCATCCTCCAACTTCTCAAATAATAATCCGGGATTAGTCAATTTACTACCCGCAGCTATCAACTCAAAATTCCCGATTGTCGACCAATCAGCTTCCTGCAATCCTAAGGCTATGCGTAATTTAGCCGCCGTAAATGGAATAAATGGTTCCAAAGCAACTGATGCATGCGCAACCAACTGCACCGCATAGTTCAAGACAGTACCCGCCTTTGCTCGATTTTCCTTGATAATCTTCCAAGGCTCCGCATCCGCTAAATATTTATTCCCGATACGTGCAATTTCCATCGCCAACACCAAGGCATCCCGGAATTTATAATTGGCCAAAGCTGCCTCCAACTTAGCTGGAATATCCGCTAAAGAACGCTTCACCTCTTCTTCTAAGCCAGTACCTTCAGCTTTATCAGGTACAATTCCTTCGAAATTCTTATCGATCAATACAAAAGCACGATTGACAAAATTTCCTAAAATGGCAACGAGCTCGGAATTGTTTTTCGTTTGAAAATCAGCCCAGGTAAAATCGGCATCCTTCGTTTCAGGACTCGATGCGGTTAGGGCATATCGTAAAACATCCTGTTTCCCCGGAAAATCCTGTAAATATTCGTGCAACCAAACTGCCCAATTTCGGGAAGTCGAAATCTTATCCCCCTCCAAATTCATGAATTCATTGGCGGGCACCTGATCGGCTAACTGAAACGCTCCATGTGCCATGCACATCGCAGGGAATATCAAACAATGGAATACAATGTTGTCCTTCCCGATAAAATGCACGATCCGACTGTCCTTTGCCTTCCAATACTTCTCCCAATCCGGTGTTAATTGGCTTGTCATCGAGATATAACCGATGGGCGCATCAAACCATACATATAGCACTTTGCCTTCCGTATCGGGTAAGGGAATAGGCACTCCCCAATTTAAATCGCGGGTCATGGCACGCGGACGTAAACCATCTTGCAACCAAGACTTCACTTGCCCGCTGACATTCGACTTCCACTCAGGATGCGAATTCACATATTTCTCGAGTTCACCCTGCCATTGATCCAATGGCAGAAACCAGTTCTTTGTTTCTTTTAAAATAGGTGATGCACCGCTCAACGAAGACTTCGGATTAATTAGTTCCGTAGGTGACAAGGATGATCCACATTTCTCGCATTGATCCCCATAGGCACCCGGCTGATGACATTTAGGGCATTCCCCCGTAATGTAGCGATCTGCTAAAAACTGGTCAGCCGCCTCATCATAATATTGCTCTGTAATCTCTTCAATAAACTTACCGTTGTTATATAAATGCAAGAAAAAATCTTGAGACATCTTGTGATGCACTGGGTCAGAGGTACGGCCATAGATATCAAAAGAAATACCAAATTGCTCAAACGAAGATTTGATATTGGCATAATAGTAATCCACTACCTCCTGCGGTGTTTTCCCCTCTTTCTGTGCCTTAATTGTGATGGGCACTCCATGCTCATCCGTCCCCGAAACAAAAATCACATCCTGTTTCTTCAAACGTAAATAACGCACATAAATATCTGCTGGCAAATAACATCCGGCCAAATGACCAATGTGAATGGGACCATTCGCATAAATCAAGGCTGCTGTTACAGTTGTCCGTGAAAACTCCGACATACAATTCAATTAAAATGAAGTACAAAAATAGGATATTTTTCACTCATAAAATTCCAAAAGACTATTTGCACATTCAAAAAAATAAATTTATCTTTGCAGACATTTTAATTCAAAAAGGAAAAAATACATGTTAATTATTTCGATCAAAGAGAACGAGTCAATTGATAAAGCCCTTAAGCGCTTTAAAAAGAAGTTTGAAAAAACAGGTGTAGTAAAAGAATTACGTAGACGCTCTGCTTTTGAAAAACCATCAATCTCTCGTCGTACGGAATTGATTCGCGCTGCTTACAAGCAAAAGACATACGGAAATATCAACAACTAGTTTGTTTCGATTTTTCTTAGAATTGACTACTTTCGATCTATGAATCGCGAAGTAGTCAATTTTTTTTTGCAGCATCTCCAAGTTGAAAGACGGCTCAGCCCACTCACGCTTCGCTCCTATCAGATTGACCTGAATCAATATCTTGATTTTTTACTTCGAGATAATCTGTCCCCATTACTTGTCAAGAGTCAAAACATCCGCTTATGGCTCGTGGAACTCTCCAACCAAGGAATTCAAAATCGGTCCATCAATCGAAAATTAGCTACTTTACGAACCTTTTATAAGTATTTACAACGCAGAGGGGACATTCAGGACAATCCCATGATGACCATACGCATGGTCAAAACGGCTAAATCGCTTCCTAGTTACGTGCGAGAATCCGAAATGGAGCAATTAGTTGCCCTGCATGAGGAGCCAAAAAATACATTCGAAGAAGTGCGTGACCAACTGGTATTGATGCTCTTATATGGCACAGGAATGCGTTTAGCGGAGTTATTGCAGTTGACGCACCAACAAATCAATCTACCAGCAAAAACACTTCGTGTGATCGGAAAACGAAATAAAGAGCGCGTGATTCCCATGCCTGAACTGTTGGTCGATTTAATCCATCGCTACCAATCCTTAAATCCCTTTCAAAATCCTCAGCTAATATTGACCGACAAGGGAGAACCTGCCTATCCGATGTTCATACAGCGGATAGTCAAAAAATATTTAGGCGAAGTGAGTACCTTGGAAAAAAAATCGCCGCATATACTGAGGCATAGTTATGCAACACATTTATTGAATCGCGGTGCGGATTTAAACGCAATCAAGGAATTATTAGGGCATGCAAACTTAGCAGCAACGCAGGTCTACACACATAATTCCATGGAAAAATTAAAAGAAATCTACAAACAGGCTCATCCCAAAGCCTAGCGAATCATCGGGCCTTGGTGATTGATTTGCGAAACATAAGCCTCCGAACCAATTCCAACGATCCCAAAGGCAGCTGACATTGCTTCCGCGACTTGCTTGGCAGTATCCTCTCCTTTCGACAAAGCAAATAGCGAAGGACCCGAACCCGAAATAGAACAACCCAATGCTCCCGCCTGCATCGCGGCAGTTTTCACCACTTGAAACTGGGGAATCAAGATGGAACGAGCGGGCTCTACGATGACATCGACCAGCGATCGACCAATCAACGAATAATCAGACATCAATAATCCCGAAACTAAGCCGGCCACATTCCCCATTTGGGTAATCGTCTTGCCGAGCGTAATCTCACGTTCCAAAATACGTCGAGCATCTTTGGTATTCACCTCAATCTGTGGATGTACGATACTTGCATATAGATCAGCAGGCGTAGGTAATTGAATAATATCCAAGGGATCATAGCTACGAATAACGACGAAACCGCCCAATAAGCTTGGCCCAACATTATCTGCATGTGCCGATCCACAGGCTACCCTTTCCCCTTCCATCGCAAAAGGCAACAGATCCTTCTGGCTGAGGGGCTTGCCCATCAATTCATTGGCTGCAAAGACGCCAGCCACAGCAGAAGCCGCAGAGGAACCCAATCCAGAACCTAGTGGCATATCTTTGTGCAAAGAGAGCTCAAAACCCTGATCCGGCTGGCCAATAAATTCCAAATATTTTAAAATGGCAATGCCTGCTGTATTCTTCGATACCTCTTTGGGTAAACGTCCTTCATCACCCGTAATTTCCTTAATGACAATTCCTGGAGTTGATTTTTTAGTCAAAACAACCTCATCACCCGGACGATTTACGGCAAAACCGAAGATATCAAAACCACAGGCGACATTCGCTACAGTAGCAGGGGCATATACGCGTATCGTTTCCATATTAAGACAAATAGCTACCGATTGAAACAATATCCGCAAAAACACCCGAGGCGGTCACTTCGGCACCTGCACCCGGACCTTTAATCACTAAAGGACGATCATGGTAACGCTTCGTCGTAAACGCAATCACATTATCGGCGCCATCCATTTGATAGAAAGGATGATCAGCCCCAACAGCCCGCAAACCAATCGTAATTTTATGGTCTTCTAATTTCGCAATGTAGCGTAAAACCTTCTGCTCTGCATAGGCATCATTCACGAGCGATTCAAAATAGACATTTGCCTTATCTAGTTCCTCGAAAAATGCATCCACGCTCGGAGCTGCCTCACAAGCCGGCGGAATTATTTTTTCGATCGTAATATCATCAAATTCTAATTTCAAGCCGATTTCCCGACTCAATATCAAAATCTTTCTCGCCACATCCATTCCACTTAAATCTTCCCGGGGATCGGGTTCGGTATAGCCTTTGGCCTTCGCTTCGCGTAAGACAGCAGCGAAAGATTTACCAGGGACAAATTGATTAAACAAGAATGAAAGCGTGCCTGAAAGAATTCCTTCTATCTTTTCAAATCGGTCACCAGAAGCGATAAGTCCTTGTAATGTATTGATAACAGGCAAACCCGCCCCCACATTCGTTTCATACATAAACTTAACGCCTTTGCTCAAAGCGGTTTGATGCAAAGTTGCATATTGCTCATATGGACCTGAATTAGCAACCTTATTAGGAGTCACGACCGACACATTGGCCTCAAACAAGCCCAAGTATTGTTGGTGAATCTCCTTACTCGCCGTACAATCCGCAAAAATGGAATTCGGCAAGTTTAACGATTTAATTTGACCTACAAATTCATGGATCGATGCGGCAGAGCCCTTCGTATCCAATTGCTCCAAAGCAGACTCAATCGAAATACCTTCTGGGTCAATCAATTGCTTACGTGAATTAGCAATACCCACTAACTTAACGCGTAGGCCTTTGTACTTTTCCAAATAACGTTCTTGGCCAACCAATTGATTTAATAAGGTTTTACCAATCAATCCTGCGCCAACTAAATAAAGATTCAGCGTTTTTATTTGCGAGAAAAAGAAAGTCTCATGAATAACATTCAAGGCCTTCGACAAATCTTTTTTCTCGATGACAACCGATATATTTAATTCAGACGAACCTTGGGCAGTAGCAACAATATTGATTCCATTCTTACCTAAAACAGAGAATAATCGACCACTCACCCCTGTATGCTTGCGCATACGCTCTCCAACCACAGCGATGACCGATAAGTCTTTCTGAATATCAATGCCTTCGATATCTCCTGCAGCGATTTCTTGAGCAAATTCTTTGGCTAAAATTTTGTCAACCTTCGATGCTACTTGTGGATCAATAGCAAAACAAATCGAGTGCTCCGAGGAAGCTTGCGAAATCAACACCACCGAAATCTTTTCTTTCGCTAAAACGGTAAATAATTTAGCAGATACACCCGCGACACCGATCATTCCAGAACCTTGAACATTCACCAAGGCTAATTCATCGATGGAACTAATTCCTGTGATGATGTAAGGACTCGTTGAGGCTACCTTAGAAACCACAGTCCCCTCAAATGTACGATTGAAGGTATTTAAAACACGAATGGGAATATTCTTGGCAAAGGCAGGCTGTAAGGAAGGCGGATAAATCACTTTCGCACCAAAATGCGTCAATTCCATCGCCTCTGCATAGGAAATGGATGGAATCGTAAATGCAGCAGCAACCTTGCGCGGGTCAGCCGTCATCATCCCATCCACATCGGTCCAAATTTCAATTTCTTTCACCGATAATGCCGCACCAAAAATAGAGGCAGTGTAATCTGAACCTCCGCGTCCAAGGGTTGTGGTTTCTCCCAAATCATTGGAACCTATAAATCCAGTAATGAGAGCTATTTCATTCGGATGAGCAGCAAAATAAGATTGAATTAGGGAATTCGTCTCACTGAAACGAACCTCAGCTTTGCCAAATTGACTGGTTGTTTTAACTAGCTCACGGGCGTCTACGAAACGAACAGGTAAACCTCGCTGCGTTAATATGGCTGAAATTAAGGCAGTGGACAAACGCTCCCCAAAACTCACCAATAAATCAGACGTTTTCGGCGAAATCTCATGAATTAATTGAATTCCTTTCAAAACATCTCGCAATTCATTGACTAAAGTACGAATCTGGGCAATGACTTGTGATTGTGCCGTAACAGGAATAAAATGACGTATTACCTCAAAATGACGTGCTTCAATCCCTTCAATAATGGAATCCTCTAAGGATTTATTACTCGCTGCTGTCGCTCCTGCTTCCAATAAATGATTGGTTACCCCACTCATGGCAGAGAAAACAACGGCAAAAGAAGATTTTACTTGATGATTGGCTTCGATAATGGCCAGAACTGATTCGATACTCGCAATGCTCCCACAACTGGTACCACCGAATTTTAATATTTTTTCCATTAGAAAAGAAAAATGAAATGATCCTTAACTCTACAAACAGTTAAGTAATTCTACAAATATAGTAGATTAAGCCGTATTTCCCCCAAGAAGCCGATGGCCTTTCCGTTTTCTTTTGGATTTTTTTTGATAATTATCCGACAAAATAGAAATTGTTCCATCAAGTTCTAAAACCGCCAAATCAACTTGATTAAAATCGGATACACCATGCTCTCGAACAGCGGCATGCAATTGCTCTCTATCCAATGAAGCCTTCACCAAAGAAGCATCATTGACATTTCCTTCGTATATCAACACAATAGGCTCCCCTTCTACCACTTTTTTAAAGGAAGGAAAAAGTAGCTCAAGTCGTTTGAAAATATAGTTCGTCAAGAATAAGGCAAAAGCGGCAACTAGTCCACCAGGTAATGAAGAATCAGAGCCAACCATGGCATTCTGAACAGAATTGGATATCAACAAGATGAAAACCAGATCGACAACCGATAATTGCGCAAATTCCTTCTTCCCAAAAAGACGAATAGCCGCCACGATAAACACGTAGACGGCTATTGACTTGAGGGCAATGATCACAAAGCCTTCCATATTACTTTTTCTTTTCGGCGGCCATAACCATCGATAGGTTATTCTTAGCCGCTAAATCATATACATCTGTTAAATCTTGTACCGATCTTGATTTATCAATCGAAATAATTAAAGAATTTGCTTTTTTCGTCTTCAAAATTTCCTTCAATTGCCCATCCACCTGCTCCAAAGCAAATGGTTGTGCATTTCCATCGATAAAGAAATTATTGTTTGCATCCACGGATACACGAATTGACTCAACCACAGGAGGAGTAACCTTCGTTGAATCTGCTTTGGGCAACAACAAGCGTATAGCATCAGGTGATGCTAAGGTGGATATCATTAAAAAGAACATCAAAAGAAAAAATAGAATATCCGCTAGGGCGCCTGTTTCTACTTCCGATGCTTCTCGTTCGCGCTTTCTAAAATTCATAGGATAATTTATTTTTTATTTGCTGGCTTGTGTAACAAGTCAATGAAATCCATCGCCACAATCTCCATTTTGTTAATCGAACGATCAATCATCGTCGTCAATAAGGTGTACATAACATATGCAATGATACCCACAATCAAACCAGATGCTGACGTCACCATTTTCTCATAAATACCCGATGCAATCGTTGAAATCTCAATTTTGTTCGATGTCGAAATATTGTGGAATGTACGAATCATACCCGTTACCGTTCCCAAGAAACCAAACATTGGAGCAATTCGAGCGATAGAACTAAGAATACCCAAATTCTTCTCCATGTTATAAATTTCCAACTTTGCTTTATTTTCAATCGCATCTTCAATATCACGAATGGGAGAACCCAAACGCCCCAAACCGCGTTCTAACAAATTCGCAATCGGAAACTTAGAGTTTTTGCAATACGTTACAGCACCCTGAATATTCCCCGCAAGCAACAATTCATTGATATTGTGAAGGAAATTTTCATCAATTCTAGATGTCTTACGGATGTATAAATAACGCTCTATAAATAAGAACAAGGCTGCTGTAAATAAAAACAGAATTGGATACATGACATATCCCCCTTTTTCCAATAAACTTAAAACCGTGAATTCTTCGACCTGAGCAGTATCTAAAAGAATAAAATTTAGGAGTGATGACATAAAGCTTTGTTGAAAATTTTAATGATTTAATATAAACTTAAAGTTGGCCAAAAATATTGTCTTTTTCAAAATAATTCTCAGCAATTGTTGAATTATTCTTGACTACTAAACCAATAGCCTTCTTTTAAACTATACATCGACATCCAAAATGATTCAATTATTCCTTGGTCCAGTATGTGCGCTATAAGACTGTTGGCATATGGAATCATACTCGCTCGAAAAGCCTTCATACCTGGAATTTCTTGACGTGCAGCAAGACTCATGCCAGCCATCTTTTCCTTCAATAAATAAAAGCCTGACAGGTTCAATTCATTCGTCTTTTCAATTTGATTGAGATACCCGTGGGCCAACTGAATATCAGCCAAAGTCTCGAAAGCTCCTGCTGCGCCAATTAAATACCGGGGCCGAAACAGTGCCACAGCATCCTGCACGTCGATTAACTCAGCAAATAAATGTTCTCCCAGTTCGTTCTCAATCTGTAAACTATATTCACCATCTACCTGAAACATAGATTGTAGTTTGAGGCCTCCCACTTCCAAACTGGTTTTAAACAAGATTTCTTGACCTTGGAAAATAATAAATTCGACACTACCACCACCGATATCCATGATCATTGAAACTTCGTTCCAGGGCTGGGGCATCGAATGAACAATTCCCTGAAAAATATATTCCGCCTCCTGCATGCCTGAGATCACCTGAATAGGAATCCCCAATTGCGTTTCAACTACCTCAATAAACGCAGAAGCATTTCGAGCATTTCGTAAGACACTCGTCCCAACACCCAAGATGGATTCACATCCTTTGTTCTGCGACTCCCAAAGAAATCGTTCCAATGCCTCCAAAGCTCTCGCCATAGCGTCCAATTGCAACAATCCTGTCTCCATGGCACCCTTTCCCAAACCCACAGCCGTATGCATTTCCTGAATCGTTTTCAGATTCCCTGACGCATCAGGTTCTGCAATCAACAGTTGAAAAGTATTCGTACCTAAATCGATAATTGCACGGGGCTTGGTCATTCTAAAATCGTTTTGAACAAAAGTACGGCGAAAGGGTGTTTAATAAAAAAGTATTCGTAATTTAGAATCAATTCCAAAATTTTTCCTGCATGCTGGATCCAGAATTTGATGATCACAAGGAAGATATCCAATCTTCGGTCAAACGCTTTGAAAAAATGCTCAATGAAGAGGAGAATTCCTTCTTTGATTTGGACACCTTAGAGCAAATTGCCGAACATTATTTCATCCAAGGCAAATTCGATGAGGGCTTAAAAGCATGCAACATCGGCTTAGAACATTTTCCCTACACGCTTGAATTAATTACACTGAAAGCACAAATTTTGGGTGAAATGCAGCAAGCCGAACAAGGGATGGAAATTATCGAGAATGCGATGTTGCTTTTCCCGACTGACCTCGATTTACTCATGGTCAAAGGCTCCCTACTAAGCCAGATGAAGCAGCATGAACAAGCCGTGCAAATATTTTTACACCTCTTGGAACATGCCGAGGAAAAAGATGACATCTATTTTCGTTTAGGCCTATGTTACCTAACATGGACCAAACCTCGCGAGGCTGTTGATATGTTTAAGAAAGCGCTTGAACATAACCCCGAGAATGAAAACGCATTAGTAGAATTAGCTAATTCCCTAGATGAAATCGGCAAAATCGAGGAGAGCATCCCCTATTACCAGAAATTCATCGACCAAGACCCTTTTTCCTACACGGCTTGGTATAATCTCGGAATTGCTTACTCGAAATTAAAGAAATACGAAAAAGCCATCGATGCGTATGAGTATTCATTGGCAATTGAGCCGACGTTTGCCTCTTCCCTCTTCAATTTAGGAAATACCTACATGAACATGCAGGATTATCCCAAAGCCGAGGAAGCCTATCGACTGTGCCTACTACATGACGAACCCAATCCTGAACTCTATTGTTGCCTAGGCGCTAGCCTGGAACGCCAAAAACAGTTCAACGAAGCATTAACCTTTTACAAGGACGCCGTTAAAATAGACTCGCTTTGGGATGAAGGCTATTACGGACTTGCCGTATGCCTAACGGAACTGGACAAATGGTTTGAATCATTACATTTCTTAAAAAAGGCGATTAAACTAAATGAGTCCAACCCCTTGTATTGGACAGGTTTAGCGGATGTAGAGGCCTATTTAGGGAATCATATTTCCGCCGATGAAGCTTTCCAGAAATCGATTGAGCTCGATTCGTTTTTTGCCCCCACTTGGGTAAAATGGGCTCAGATGCACTTTGAATTGGGGGATTATGAAAAATCTGCCGACATCATGTTGTCGGCCATCGATGAACTTCCTGAGGAAGCTGAATTATATTATCGATCTGCCATCTTTCTAATCAAAGCGGCGCAGTTCAAAGAAGCCTTTCATTTCTTGGAGACAGGATTAATGCTCGATTACGACAAGCACGAAATCATTTTTGATTATTTCCCAAATTTGGAAACACAAAAGGCCATTTTTAAGTTAATCCAACAATACAAAAAATAATTTTCTTCCTCTAATCTCGTTTTTTTACCACTTATCCCAAACGAGGCAAGAGGTCAAAAAGCTTTGTTATTTTCGTACATCAAACTAATTTATCATACATGAAAAAACTATTCATCACGGGTTTGGCAATCCTATGCCTAGGTGGTAGTGTTTCGGCCCAACAAAAAGCCAAATCACTCCCAATCCCAGAGAAAATCACTTCAGCAGAAGGAATTACCGAATATCAATTAGCCAATGGCTTAAAGGTATTACTCTTTCCTGATCCATCGAAACAAACAATTACGGTAAACATTACCTATTTAGTAGGTTCTCGTCACGAAGGATATGGGGAAACGGGTATGTCTCACCTTTTAGAACACATGGTATTCAAAGGTACCAAGGAGAAACACAAAGAAGTTGCTAAAGAAATCTCCGATCACGGTGCTCAATTCAATGGGACGACTTGGTTAGATCGTACCAACTACTTTGAAACCTTTGCGGCAACGGATGAGAATTTAGATTGGGCATTGGATATGGAAGCCGATCGTATGATCAATTCTCGCATCTCGAAAAGCGAATTAGAAACGGAAATGACCGTCGTTCGCAATGAATTTGAAATGGGTGAAAATGACCCGGGTTCAATCTTGATGGAACGCGTCGTTTCTACCGCATTCTTGTGGCATAATTATGGAAACTCGACCATTGGTGCACGTTCTGATATCGAAAAAGTGCCTATCGAAAACCTACAAGCTTACTATCGCAAATATTACCAACCAGATAATGCGGTCTTGTTAGTGGCTGGAAAATTCGACCCAACCAAAACATTGAAGTTAATCAATGAAAAATTTGGGGTTATTCCACGTCCGGAGCGCGTATTAACGAAAACCTTTACGACAGAACCGACCCAAGATGGTGAACGTGAAGTGATTTTGCGTCGTGTGGGCGATGTACAACAAGTAGGTTTAGCATATCACATCCCATCGGGATTACACCCAGATTATATTGCATGTGATGTATTAGTTGATCTATTAACAGATGCTCCATCCGGCCGTTTATACAAAGCTTTAATTGATACGAAAAAGGCATCCAGCCAATCTGGATTTGCTTTTCAATTAAAGGAACCTGGTTTGGTCTATTTCAGTGCGGAAGTATTGAAAAACAAATCAATCGATTCGGTTAAGAACATCATGATTGAAACCATCGAGCAGTTTGCGAAAAAAGCACCTACGCAAGAAGAAGTAGATCGTATCAAGACAAAAGGAATTAAGAACATCGAATTACTTTTAAATAACGCACAACGTGTAGGGGTAGGTCTATCCGAATACATCGCACAAGGCGATTGGAGATTATTATTCCATACACGTAATCAATTGGAAAAAGTAACCGCTGCGGATGTACAACGTGTAGCTGAGAAATATTTTAAGTCGGCGAATCGTACTTCAGGTATCTTCATCCCGACCGACAAACCCGAACGCGCAGAAATTCCTGAAGCAAAAGAAGCAGCCGAAGTATTAAAAGACTTCAAAGGAAAAGCGGCGGTAGCTGAGGGAGAGGCATTTGATCCATCTCCAAGCAACATTGATGCACGTACAAAAACGGAAAAAATCGCAGGTGTCTCTTTGGCTCTTCTACCAAAGAAAACACGTGGAAATTCGGTGTATGCACGTTTGACATTGCGTTTCGGTGATGAGAAATCCTTACTGGGAAAATCAACGGCAGCGGATTTAGCAGCAGATATGTTGAGCAAAGGAACGGCGAAACATACACGCCAACAGTTTCAAGATGAATTAGATAAGTTAAAAGCACGTGTTTCCATTTCTGGAGAGGCTCGTCAGGCCAATGTAAGCATTGAGACGACACGAGATAATTTATTACCTGCTTTACAATTGGTAGCGGAGGCCTTGAAGCAACCGGTTTTCCCAGCGGATGAATTTGAGAAATTAAAGCAAGAGAATTTAACGCAAATCGAAAGCCAAAAATCAGAGCCTCAAGCGAAGGCAATGGATGTGTTGGGTCAATGGCGTACAGGACATTATGATAAGAATGATGTTCGTTACCAACCAACGATGGAAGAGCAAACTGCCCGTTACTCCGCAGCTAAATTAGAAGATGCTGTAGCCTTCTACAAAGGCTTCTATGGCGCATCGAATGCGACATTCTCTGCAGTAGGCGATTTTGACGAAACTGCCATCAAGAATTTTGTAAAAACGGAATTAGCCGATTGGAAATCACCAAAATCATATAAGCGTGTTGCAGATACCTTCCATGAAAATGGTGGCCAAGTGAAATCAATTGAGACACCTGATAAGGCGAACGCTTTCTTCTTAGCTTACCAGCCGTTGAAAATATCTGATTCGGATCCGAACTATGCAGCGCTTGAATTAAGCAATTATATGTTGGGCGGTGGTAGCGGCTTAAGCTCTCGTTTGATGAATCGCATTCGTCAGAAAGAAGGTCTTTCATATGGCGTTGGTTCCCAATTTGCAGCTAGCCCATTAGATCAAAACGGAGCATTTTTAGGTTATGCGATTTATGCACCTGAGAACATCGCGAAGTTAGAGGCTGCCTTCAAGGAGGAAATCGAGAAAGTATTGAAGGAGGGTTTCACCCAAAAGGAAATTGATGAAGCGAAGAAATCTTGGATTCAAGCAAAACAGGTGACTCGCTCACAAGATAATGCCTTGGTAGGAACATTAAATTCAAACCTATACTTAGGCCGTAATTTGAAATGGTCTGAGGAGTTAGAGACTAAAGTTAAGAATTTAACTGCTGAGCAAATTTTAGAGGCCACTCGTAAGACCATTGACTTGACGAAGATGTCCTTCATCAAAGCAGGTGACTACGAAGGAGCGAAAAAGAAGATGGCCGAGAAAGCGAAAAGCGCTCCGTCAGAATCAGGCGCTGTGGGTGGTGCACCTAAACAGTAAAACAAAAATAGCCGTTCCATGAACGGCTATTTAAAGCAATAAAAAAGGAGCCAATTGGCTCCTTTTTTATTAACAAAACTCTTCGAAAACCCCTTCGAGATGTTGGGCAATCAAAGCGGCCGAACGTCCCTCAATGTGGTGACGCTCAACAAAATGCACTAATTCGCCATCCTTAAACAAAGCAATAGATGGTGATGACGGAGGATAAGGCAAAGTATACTCACGCGCCTTTTGCGTAGCCTCTTGATCCACGCCCGCAAAAACCGTTGCTAAATTCGAAGGTTTTTTTGACGAAGCCGAAACGGCAGCTTTCACACCTGGACGAGCTGTGGATGCTGAGCAACCACAAACTGAATTAATAAATAACAAGGTCGTACCAGGCTTCGCCATAGTATCTTCCACTTCAGAAGCAGATTTCAATTCTTGAAAACCACCTTCTACGATATCCATCCGCATGGGATGTACTAAATGTTCTGGGTACATAGTATTTCTAATTTAATTTTCTAAACACGTTTACATAAAGCCAAGTTCCAATTTGGCAACTTCCGACATCATATCTTGCGAATATGGTGGATCAAAAGTCAATTCGACAGATACCTCAGCAATTCCTTCAATCTCCCGAACCGCTTTTTCGATATCAACTGGAATACTTTCCGCAGACGGGCAAGACGGAGAGGTCAATGTCATCAGAATATAGACATTGTTCACTGGGAATATCTTGATTTCATAAATCAAGCCCAGCTCATACACGTCTACCGGTATCTCCGGATCATAAACCGTTTTAATTGCCTTAACGACCGCTTCCTTTAATTCTACTTCTGTCATCTTCCTATTAACTTAAGCTATTGTATTAAACACAACTGCGTAGTTCTTCATTTGTTTGACCATAGCAACCAATCCATTCGATCGCGTCTGCGCCAAATGTTGGGACATCCCAATCTGATCAATAAAATATAAATCCGACTGCATGATTTCTGCCGGCGTATGATTCGACAAAACACGAATCAACATACTTATCATCCCCTTCACAATAATCGCTTCAGAATCGGCAAAGAATAAAATTTGATCTCCCTGCTTTTCCGCATGTAACCAAACCTTACTTTGGCACCCCTTGATGACATTTTCCTCTGTCTTGAATTCCTCCGGCATCGGGGCCAATTTCTTTCCTAAGTCAATTAAATATTCATATTTGTCTGCCCAGTCCTCGAAAAGGCCAAATTCCTCAATTAACTCGTCTTGTGTTTGGTTGATCGTGCTCATATTATGCCAACATCATGATACAACGCTTAAGCGCCTTCACAAATAAATCGATTTCTTCTTTCGTGTTATAGAACGCGAAGGATGCCCGACATGTTCCGACTAATTCATAACGCGCCATCAAAGGCTGCGCACAATGATGTCCTGTACGAATCGCAACACCAAATTTATCTAACAATACACCAATATCTTGAGGATGCACACCGTCGATGACAAAACTAACTACGGCAATTTTTTCAGGAGCTTGGCCGACAATACGTAGACCATCAATCTGGGATAATTGCTCCGTGGCATAGTCTAACAAAGCTTTTTCCTGATCCCAAACGGCATTCTTTGGCAAAGACTTTAGATAATCCAAGGCAAAACCAAAGGCATATACATCCGCAATATTCGGTGTACCTGCCTCAAATTTGTAAGGTAACTCATTGTAGGTAGTCCCAGAAAAACTCACCTCTTTGATCATCTCTCCCCCACCTTGGTAAGGAGGCATGGCCTCTAATAATTCTCTTTTCCCATAAAGCACACCCACACCCGTAGGACCAAATAACTTATGAGCTGAAAAAGCCAGAAAATCCATGTCATATTCTTGCACATCAATCTCAAAATGTGCAACCGATTGAGCACCATCAATAAGAACCTTCGCCCCTACTTGATGTGCTAATTCAATCATTTGTTTGATGGGATTGATGGTTCCAATCGCATTGGAAACATGATTAACAGCGACCAATTTAACCTTAGGACTTAACAAGGATTGATAGGCGGCGATGTCCAAGACACCTAAATCATCGACCGGAATTACCTGTACCTCCGCTCCGGTTTCTTGGGCAATCATTTGCCAAGGAACAATATTCGAATGATGTTCTAAATTAGACACCAAAATCACATCACCGGTTTTAAAATTAGCTCTTCCAAAGGTTTGAGCCACTAGATTTATCCCCGCGGTGGTGCCCGAAGTGAAAATAATTTGATCCGAAGATGGCGCATGCAAGAATTCAGCCAACTTCTTACGCGTCAATTCATAACCCGACGTTGCACGCTCAGCAAGGGTATGCAAGCCACGATGGATGTTCGCGTTATCTTTCGTATAATAATGTTGCAACGCATCCATCACAAGCTGTGGCTTCTGCGTAGTCGCTGCATTATCAAAATACACCAAAGGAGCCCCATTGACCGACTGGTCTAAAATGGGAAAATCCTTCCGAATACTAGCTAAATCAAATGTATTTGCCATGGTTATACGCCTAAAGCTTGTTGGATTTTGGTCACAATCCGATTGGAAATAGACTCTCTTAAATCGATCAATTCAACTTTATCAATGACTTGTTGGACAAAGGCCAACATCAATAATGTTTTTGCCGCATCCTGTGAAATACCACGGGAACGCATGTAGAACAAGGCTTCATCACTCAATTGACCGGTTGTGGTTCCATGTGAACATTTCACATCATCCGCCCAAATTTCCAATTGAGGCTTCGTGTTCATGGTAGCCTTGTCTGAAGCCAACACATTTTTACATGATTGAAAGGCATTCGTTTTTTGAGCATCCGGACGAACAAAAATCTTACCGTTAAATACTCCCGTAGAATTACCCAATAATACCCCTTTATACAACTCGTTAGATTCTGAATTCGGTTGGCGATGATCGACCACTGTATGGGAATCAATAAATTCGTCGTTTCCAGGTACATAAAGACCATTCAAATTCGAAACAACATTTTCGCCGTCGACATAGAAATGCAGATTATTGCGGACAAATACCCCATTGATGGAGAATGTAAACATATCAACCTGACTATTAGCCCGTTGGAAAATAAACGTATGGTCGATATGCGTTGTTTTCAACGCAAAATCTTGGGTCTTCACAAAAGTTAGGTGCGCATCTTCCTCCACCCAAATTTCCTGCACGTAAT
>JBDKFF010000241.1:0-2883 GCA_039798865.1 Bacteroidota bacterium | reverse complement strand
CCAATCCCTCTGCAGGAGAAGTACCTACTACTTTCAAAAGTCCAAACCAGATATAAAGCAACGCGATCATCGCTCGGTTCATCCAAGCAGCCGTTTCTAGAGCTTGAAGGCGTGTTTTACTAATACTTACCATGATGTAAAAATATTTTTTGTTGACTAAATCAAAAATGACTTATGTTAGCATTCGCTATAATTTTATTCCGAGGCTGACTTGAAAACTTCTCCCATCCGATGGCCAAATACCTGGCCCAGGGTAAAACATCGGTCTTTTCGTAAAGTAGGACAAATCGAAAGCATTATTGATTGATGATTTTAAGGTCAAGGCTGGGGATATTTTCCAATCTAGCATAAAATCCACCAATGAATAAGCTGGAACAGCCCCAACCGCCCCATTGAGAGATGGCTTTTCCGTATTAAGTGCGTCTGCATAACTTTTTGCTACATAACTATATAAACCAGAAAAAGACCATCGATGATAACGAAATTGAATTCCATTTCTCGAAATCCATTCTGGCACACTTTCTACTGACTTCCCGTTCACAGATACGTTTGCATTTCCATTTCGAATGGTTGCATCTTGATATCGCGCATCCATTTGTGAGGTAGCCGTAAATAAAGACATTCGAAGGCTGCTAGCTAACTCAAACTCCGCTTGAACTGACAATTCCACCCCCGTTGTTAGCGCATTCCCGATGTTGGTTTGTAGAATCGAAAAATTGCCCTGAGGATCATTTTGGACTAATTTGCCTAGTCGATTATCATATTGAAGTCTAAATACAGAAAGATCCCAGGTTAAGTTTTTCCAAAATCCCCGATAACCCAATTCCGCGTTATAACCTGTTGCATCCTTCAAATTTTTATCCGCTCTTTCATAGGTTGAACCTGGAATAATATCTTTGAAAATGACCGGGCGATAGGCCTGCGAAATTCCGCCATATAGCTGCTGATCGGTGGAAAATTTATATTCAAAGGAAGTCCCGAACAAGGGGAATTGATGTGCGATTTTATTCGCCACGGTAGCGGCATCTAAATAAGCGATGGAACCACTCATATTAGTAACACCGCTTTCCAAACGAAATCCTGTATTCCAAGATAGTCGATTCGTCAAATTCCATTTATTCTCCACATATAATGCCAAATTCTCCGTCTTTAAATGCATATCACGAATAAAACCAGCATTTGTCAAATCAAAATCGACCCCTCTAGTACCTACACCTACTTGTCTTCGATACAAATCATTGGATAAATATTGAATACCAGCACTAAGGGTTCCCTTTGAATAATGATGTATTAATCTAAACTCATTCGTCCAAGAGTTGAATTGATCAATATCTACTTGCCTATTTCCATATTGTCCAGCAACAAGTACATCAGATACATCTGCTGGCTTATCAAATAATACCGAATTACGGTCTCCTGTTAAAATAGATGAGGTAAATTTAATTTGAGTAGTAGCACTCGGATTCCAATTCAGTTCCAAGGCAGGAATTATGATAGTTGGATTAAAGTAATTCCTAGTCCGCGTGGATTGGCGAGGATTTTGGAGAAATAATTCATCCGTTAATGGTCCTGCCATTTTATATAAGTAGTTCGATCTTGACCAATGTAAACTCAACTTCAATTTTTGACTAAACGTGTAATTTAATGTCATTTTCTGCGCATCATATTTACTATGCGTTTGGTCTCTATACCCATCGGCTGAACGATTAGACATATAAGAGGTATAACTAAATTTACCGAGGGTCCCCGAGATACTCGAATAGTTTGAAAAGGTATTGAATGAGCCCAAACTACTAACATTTTCAAAGGCTATTTTTCTCGTTGAATCCGGTTTTTTCGATACATAAGTCACCATTCCTCCAAACTGTGCTCCATATTGCAAACTTCCTGTCCCCCGAATAATTTCGATCGACTCCACACTTTCTAAAGGCATAGAATAATGACTAGCTGGATACCCATATAGATCTGAATTAATCAATATCCCATCTTGCCTTAAGTTAAATTCCCAACCCCGATGTGAATCCAAACCTCTAAATGAAAAATTTAGCTGATTACCACTTCCATCCATATCATAGATAAAGGCTCCAGGGATTTTGGCAAAAACTTGACGTCCCACCCGTTCTACAACGTTTACAGGTGAGTTCGTTAATTGAATGAGTTCCGTCTTTTTTCCACTATAAATAATTCCATTTTTACTAGCGGGCATAGAAGAAAAATTACTACGAATTGACTGATTTCGAACAAGGACTTCATTCAAAACCGTTATTTTTTCAGTCGTATCTATGAGGGATACGAGCTGAAATAATACAGCACATACTAAATTCATAAGAAATTGAAAGAAGGGAAGTCGATAAAGACTTCCCTAGATTATCGTAAATTATTGAGCCCCGTCCGCATTAGCTCGCTGAACAGCAAATGTTCCTATTGCCTTTCCATGTTTACCTCCCATCGTACAATCCACCCGGAAGTGAATTAGACCATACACACGCGAATCAGATGCTTCTTGAGCATAGCCTTCAAAAGTCTTCGATTTCTCAGGAAAAAAAGCACTTAAGACCGTAGCCGCAGCATACGAAAAGGTCGAATGCCCAGAGGTATAACTAGGGAAATTAGGTAATCCCACTGATGTTTTTAAACCAAATTGCTGTGGTCTAGGGCTATAATAGTAGTATTTCGCATCCCAACAACCAATTCCTGCATCCATCAAAGCTGTACCTACATAGGCTAACAAACGAGCCATTCGAATCTCTGAATACTTAGCATCTACCCCTGCCTGAGCCGCGTAACGATGCCAGTGGCCTGGTGGCGTATAGGATCCAGGGCCGTCAGCCCAATAATTCGCAATTGCAGCTTGTGTCCTTGTTTGGTTTGCTTGAATACTTT
>JBDKFF010000240.1:0-4475 GCA_039798865.1 Bacteroidota bacterium | reverse complement strand
CCCATCTTTCCTGCTGATGCCCAAGAGATCACTTGACCTGCTGAGTTGGTAATGGAGATAATGATGTTGTTAAAGGAAGCTTTGATGTGTACTTGACCAACTTGCTCAACTACAACAACCCTTTTCTTCGCTTTATCTTTTCTTTTTGCTTGTGCCATACTATTTGATAAATAAAATTGGGTGTGAGGTATTTCCTCTACTTATTATTTAGTTACTTTTTTCTTGTTAGCAACTGTCTTACGACGTCCCTTACGAGTACGAGAGTTGTTCTTCGTGCGTTGACCACGTACTGGAAGACCTTTACGGTGACGCAATCCACGGTAACAACCGATGTCCATCAAACGCTTGATGTTCAATTGAACTTCAGACTTAAGCTGACCTTCCGTTTTGAATTCTGCTGCGATGATCGCACGAATAGCATTCGCCTCCGTGTCATTCCACTCACCAGCTTTCTTATCAAAAGAAACTGCCGCCTTCGTTAAAATCTTTTGAGCAGTGCTACGACCAATACCGAAAATATAAGTCAATGCAATTTCTCCTCTTTTTTTGTCGGGAATATCAACCCCTGCAATACGAGCCATATAGGTAATTAATTGTTGTGATTAATCAATTTAGTTTGAATTATCCTTGTCTTTGTTTGAACTTCGGATTCTTCTTGTTAATAACGTAAAGCTTACCGTGACGACGAATCACTTTGCAGTCTGCACTACGCTTTTTAATAGATGCTTTAACTTTCATTTTATTTAATTTTATGGGTCAAACCCTATTTTTACTTGTAACGATAAACAATTCTAGCTTTACTCAAATCATATGGAGACATCTCCAACTTCACCTTGTCACCCGGTAGAATCTTAATGTAGTTCATACGCATCTTGCCCGAAATGTGAGCGATTACTTGATGGGTATTCTCCAATTCTACTCGAAACATGGCGTTCGAAAGAGCTTCCAAAATAATTCCGTCTACTTCGATCGAAGATTGTTTAGCCATAATTTTTTTTAAATATTCAACAACACTGTTGAGGTTTTTAATACGTCTTCAATGTAAGCAAATGTGGTCAATGCCTTTGGGCCTGCAGCGGTTACCCCAACTGTATGCTCAAAATGGGCGCTCGCTTTGCGGTCGATGGTACGGATGGTCCAGCCATCTTTGTCAACTGTGATCTGGCGTTTTCCTAAATTGATCATCGGTTCGATCGCAATGACCCTTCCTTCCTTCAATTTAGCACCATCTCCGCGTCGGCCGTAATTAGGAACCTCCGGACTTTCGTGTAAGTTTTTTCCTACACCATGTCCTACCAATTCCCGAACCACTCCGTAGCCTAAGGATTCCGTATATACTTGAACGGCATTCCCGACATCCCCTACTCGCTTACCTATTTGGGCTTGATTCAAACCCTGATACAAGGACTCTTTTGTCACTTGTAATAATTTCTGTACCTCCGCATCTACATTTCCTATTCCGTACGTGTAGGCACTATCGGCGTGAAACTTATTCTTATAAACACCCGCATCAATCGAGATAATATCGCCTTCTTGTAAGACTAAATCTCCTGGTAAACCATGTACTACCACATCATTTACCGAGATGCAAAGCGAATAAGCATACTTCTTATTCCCAACTTGGTAGTTTAAAAAAGAGGGGTGAGCCCCATTATCTTTAATAAACTCGTAAGCAATCTTGTCTAATTCCAGGGTGCTAACACCCGGCTTTATCGCCTTGGCAACCTCCGCATGACATTTCCCCAAAATCTCGCCATTCGCTTGGATGATGGCCATCTCTTCGGGTGTCTTTAGGTAAATCATCTTAACGACCTATCACCTCAGAACGTCCTTTTACACGTCCCGACTGCATTAAACCTTCATATTTACGCATCAACAAGTAACTTTCAACTTGTTGCAGAGTATCTAAAACAACCCCTACTAGGATCAACAAAGATGTTCCACCAAAGAAAGAGGCAAATCCACGCGTTACACCAAATAAATTGGCAATCGCAGGAAGGATCGCGATAATTGACAACATCACTGCACCTGGCAAAGTGATACGATCTAAAATCGTCGCAATAAAACCAGCAGTCTCCTCGCCCGGCTTAACGCCTGGAACGAAACCTCCACCACGCTTCATGTCATCTGAAATCTGCGTAGGGTTGATTGAGATCGCTGTGTAGAAAAACGTAAAGACAATAATTAAGAATGCAAATAAAGCATTGTATTGCCATGTCGTAAAGTCACCAAATGATTGCGCTACCGATGCCGCGAATTCAGACTTCTCAGCAAATGACTGAGCCACTAAACCAGGGATAAACATCAAAGCCTGTGCAAAGATGATTGGCATTACACCTGAGGCATTCAATTTCAACGGAATGTATTGACGCTCACCACCAACAGCCGCAGCTGAAGTCTTCGCACCCACAACTTGTTTCGCATATTGAACAGGAATACGACGAACCGCTTGCGTAACCATCACAGCACCCATTACTACGAAGAATAATGCGATCACTTCAATGATAAACAATAAAGCACCTGACATTCCACGTGAACCTGCTTCTTGAATTAACGAAGATGGAAAACGAGATACGATACCGATCATGATCAACATCGAAATACCGTTACCAATACCTTTGTCGGTGATTTTCTCACCCAACCACATACACAACATCGTTCCTCCTACGAGGATGGCAACGCCATACAAACGGAAAAACCATGGATCAACCATAATGGCTTCCGAAGGAATTGTCACTTGAAGGTAAGTGAAACCTTGCGCAGCCGTCACGAAAATCGTAAGGATACGTGTGATTTGGTTTAATTTTTTACGACCAGACTCGCCGTCTTTCTGCATTTTTTGGAAATACGGAAGAGCGATAGTCAATAACTGAATTGCGATAGACGCCGAAATGTACGGCATGATACCTAACGCAAATACAGAGGCGTTGCTCAAGGCACCACCTGAGAACATATTCAACAAGCCGAATAAACCACCATCTCCACCTTGAGACAATTTAGTCGCATCTACACCCGGTAGAACGATAAAAGATCCCAAACGGAAGAAAGCAATGAAGAGAAGCGTATTGACAATACGGCCTCTCAATTCTTCAATTGCGAAAATATGCTTGAAAGTTGTTATTAACTTGTTCATTCGATTAGAATAGAGGATTAACCAACAATTGCTTTACCGCCGGCCGCTTCGATAGCAGCTTTAGCAGCACCTGAGAAACCTTTTACAGTTACTTCCAAAGCAGAAGTTACTGCACCACGGCTAAGGATTTTCACTAAGTCAGACTTAGATACTAGACCGTTGCTGTATAAAGTTTCGAATGTGATTACTTTCAAACCTGTCGCGTCAGCTAATGCTTGTAACGTATCCAAGTTGATTGCTTTGTATTCTACTCGATTGATGTTCTTGAAACCGAACTTAGGAACACGACGTTGGATCGGCATTTGACCACCTTCGAATCCACGCTTACGTGAGTAACCTGAACGAGACTGAGCTCCTTTGTGTCCACGTGCAGAAGTTCCACCTAAACCAGAACCTTGACCACGACCTACTCTTTTTCTTACTTTTACTGAGCCTTCAGCAGGCTTTAATGATGATAATTTCATTGTAATTGGGGCTTAACGCTGCCATCGCTGGCAACTCGCGTGTTAATTAAATATTTTCTACGACAATTAAGTGGTTTACGGCACGAATCATACCCGAGATTGCTGGGTTCAATTCTACCTCAACGCTCTTACGGATCTTTCCTAAACCCAACGCTTGGATTGTACGCTTTTGTACTTCCGGGCGCTTAATTGCACTTTTAACTTGAGTAATTTTTACTTTAGACATCTTCTGTTCTATTAGTGAGGCTTGAAGCGCTCGGATTATCCATTAAATACTTTCGCAACTGAAATTCCACGTTGGAACGCTACGCTATGTGGTGCACGCATCTTCACTAACGCATCAATGGTTGCCTTCACCACGTTGTGTGGATTCGATGAACCTTTTGATTTTGCTAGGACATCGTGGATACCCGCAGATTCCAATACAGCACGCATCGCACCACCGGCGATCAATCCTGTACCTGGAGCAGCTGGCTTCACTAAAACGAAACCACCAGAGAATTTACCTAATTGCTCGTGAGGAACGGTTTTCTTCAACAAAGGAATTTGGAACAAATTCTTCTTTGCATCTTCGATACCTTTTGTGATCGCGTCAGTAACCTCGTTTGCTTTTCCTAAGCCGTATCCAACGATCCCGTTACCATCTCCTACTACAACGATAGCAGAAAAACTAAAACGACGACCCCCTTTTACCACTTTGGCAACACGGTTGATGGCTACTACCTTCTCCTTCAACTCACCCTCGTTAACCTTAATTGGTTTTGCTTGTAATTGCGACATATCTTATTAAAATTGTAAGCCACCCTCGCGAGCGCCTTCAGCTAATGATTTAATTCTTCCGTGATATAAATAACCGTTACGATCGAAAACTACTTTCG
>JBDKFF010000239.1:0-5147 GCA_039798865.1 Bacteroidota bacterium | reverse complement strand
ATTTTCGAGGCTAGATCAAGCGAATACATCGACATCAAGAGTGGCGTCAGTGCCCGAATGAGTATTTCGATGCTAGAGAGTTTGGTGAGCACCGCCGAGCGACGTGCATTATTAAATAAAGAAACCCACACAACGGTTCGTTTAGCTGACTTTATGGGTATTATACCAGCGATTACCGGCAAGGTGGAGTTGGTCTATGAAGGAGAACAAGAAGGAGCCGCATTCGTCGCGGAACAATTAATCGGCTCAGCCATAAAAACCTTCTTACCAGGTATGTTCCCGAAAATCGAGAAATTGAGTAAGAAAATTGAGGAAAGTCCTTACAGCGATTTATTGGAAGCTATTTTCTCGGATGGTGGATTGGTCTTGTACGACGAAAGTCCATCAAAGGAATATCAGTTGGCCTTGGATGCCATCCCCAGTCTAGAGGCTTTGCTGAAAAAATACCAACCCGACACAGCTAAAGAAGACAAATATTTCGTAAAGGAATTTGTGCTTTGGGCCCTGGCGGAGTATCATAAATTGGGCAAAGAACGCCTCCAAGATGGTTTCCAATTCAAAGATTTACTGGGGATTCTGTAATAAAAAAAGCGCCCGAATGGGGCGCTTTTCTTTTTTATTCGAGGGAAAGACTGAGCTTATCCGATTTAACTTGATGGGTTTTTGATTTAAAGCGTTTAATCTGTTCAGCTAAAGCATTCAGGGCGAGATCTAAGGCTTCTTCGAAGGAACGAGCTGTCTCCTTGACAAACAGAACAGCCCCGGGAACTGCAATTTTAATCTCCAACAACTTCTCCCGCATTTTGCCTTCGCCTTTGGCCAATTTAAGGAATACCTCTCCGCTGGTTATTCGATCATAAAAAGTATCTAATTTATTCAACTTAGCTTGAATGCTATCCAACAATTTACGATCAGCACTGAAGTGAATGGCGTGTACTTGCACTTTCATAATCATTAAAATTAAAGGGTGAATAAGATGCTTTGGGAATCTTAGCAAAGCCACCGAAAAACAGAACGTTTTAGATTCATCGAAAAGGTATATTTTTTTCGAACCCTTGTCAAGCAATTAACAAATTTTTATTTCCACACGACTCGGATCAACTGAAAGCTTATCCCTAAATCGGCGAAGGCATCATGCCAAAAATGCTGAATAGCGGATAAATGGTCATTGGGGGACTTTACTTCGACAAATGCATACGAATCATCTTTCGTGATAAATAAGTCCGGGAAACCTTTGGCATGGGTCGATAAACGGGACCACATCAGCCGTAAAACCTGTTGGACCGCAGAGGTTTCCACCCTTTCCAAGACCCGCTCAATCAATTCCCAATTCAAATGCATCCAATCCACCAGCGGGTTGATTTGCCCCTGATGTTGTTCTGCCGTTGAACGCATTTTTTCCAAAGCCAAAGGGAGATCCAAAAGCGTATCGATTAATTGGGTAAAACGCTCGGTATTGACTTGGGTAAAATCAACGGTCGGCGCATACTGAAAGGGATGATGAAAACCAGCGCTACGATCCTCGTAAATTAACTCCCAAGTCAAAAGACCTAACATATTCTTCCAAACCCCATTTTCAGCAAATGCAGCATAATAGCCTTGGCTTTGGTAGTAATCAATAACACCCTGTTCTACGCGTCCTTGATAAGATCCATCAATCTCAATTTTATCCGCCTTTTTTAAACGAGCGGTCACTTGTTTGATTTGAAGCTTAGAGGCTTGTCGGGCCAAAAAATCCTGAAAAAAATGTAATTCCGTCGGATTCTCCACATATTCCTTTCCAAATTCCGCCCAATATACCGCTTCCTCTAATCGCTTTAATTTGGCTAAAATACGAACACGACGCTCTAAGGATGGCGCGGAGGCAGAAAGCTCGTATACCTCCAAGGCATGTTCCAGAAAAGTTTGACGTTCGAGGTGTCGGCCAACTTGAAAAAGCACCCGCTCATAGGCAGGAATAGCCAATTCCGACAAGTTTTCAGCGAGCGGAACGAGCGACTCAACCAATGATTTTTGCAAGTGCACGGGATCGAGTAAATCCTTTTGATCAAAAAACCATTCCCGCCAAAGGCTGATTTGCCATTTATCCTCGATCTCCTTTCGCGTCGTAAAATAGGGGCTAAAATCATCTTCACTAATTTCTACATATTGACGGTGTCCGAGGTCTCTGACAACAAATTCCGTCAAATCTCGGTGCTTGCTACCAAAAAACAAAAACATCACGAAAGCATAGTTTTCAGCTTGCAAAGGGCGAATCCAAGCTTCGGGAACAAAACTCGAAGGGATGGAATGATCGGTCAACAATTCTACTAATTCTGCTTTCGACAAAGACTTAAAAGATGATTTTGTTTGATCGCCGGATAAGAGATCTAGGCAGGTTTTTTTCGTGAAAACGTGTAAAAGACTTGTAGTAAAAACTTGTTCGTCATAAACGCCTATAAATTTCTCCTCGATCAATTCCTGAATGGCGCCGGATAAATCAGTTATTTCCGGATATTTTAACTGGTTGCGATTGAACCAAGCCACACGCCGACCGCATAACCGTAAAAACAAACATTGGGCTGAAAAAGACAGCTGAGAAAATGAAGAGATAAATTGGGATTCAGCCGGATTTAGCAAATTTTTATAATGCTTATCCAAGTATCGCAAAACATATTGAAAGTAATCCCAATAATAAGTTGGAGAAAAATTGGTTGATTCAGGGTTCTCCATGTTTTGGACACAAATATTTTAAACGAAAATAGGACTATTTGAGTATAAATTTCAAGATTTTCAACAGAAAATTAGATTTTTTCAACAATTTCAGAAATGATGTTATATTTGTAGGCCTGAAATTTTTCAGGTTTATCACTAGATATAACGAAACAAAATTTATGCAAACGGTTTCAAATTTCAACTTTGCTGGTAAAAAAGCATTAGTTCGTGTGGACTTCAACGTACCTCTTAATGAGCGATTTGAAATTACAGATGATACGCGTATTAAAGCGACGATTCCTACAATCCAAAAGATTTTAAAGGATGGTGGTTCGGCGATTTTGATGTCACACTTGGGAAGACCGAAAGATGGTCCAACGGAGAAGTATTCATTGAAACACTTAGTTACTCCCCTGTCATTAGTTTTTGGGGTAAAGGTAAAGTTTGCAACGGATTGCATCGGCGAGGATGCGGTTGCATTAGCAGCTGATCTACAAGCGGGTGAAATTCTCTTGTTGGAGAATTTGCGTTTCTACAAAGAAGAAGAGAAAGGAGATGAGGCATTTGCACAGAAATTAGCTCGTTTGGGCAATGTATGGGTAAATGATGCCTTTGGAACTGCACACCGTGCACATGCCTCTACGGCAGTAATGGGTAAATTCTTTACTGATAAAGTAGCAGGCTATGTGATGCAAGCGGAAATTGAAAATGCACAAAAAATTCTTGAATATTCTGAGCGTCCATTTACAGCGATCATGGGAGGTTCAAAAATATCGGATAAAATCTTGATCATTGAGCGCTTGTTGGATAAGGTTGACAACTTGATTATTGGGGGTGGAATGACCTATACTTTCTCGCTAGCAGAAGGAGGCAAGATTGGAAAATCAATCTCAGAACCTGATAAAGTAGAATTAGCCAAAGCATTAATTGAAAAAGCAAAAGCTAAAGGTGTGAATCTTATCATGCCTGTAGATAATGTTTGTGCAGATGATTTCAACAACAATGCTAATCGCCAAACGGTTAATCGCGGTGAAATTCCAGACGGCTGGGAAGGCTTGGACATCGGTCCTGAATCGGTAAAATTATTCCAAGATGTGGTTTCTAAATCGAAAACTATCCTTTGGAATGGTCCTATGGGCGTATTTGAATTCCCTAATTTCGCGATTGGTACCAACGCGATCGCTGATGCAGTTGTGAAGGCAACGGAGGAAAATGGGGCATTCTCCTTAATTGGAGGAGGTGATTCAGCATCCGCTGTCAACAATGCGGGTTATGGAGATCGCGTATCTTATGTTTCTACAGGAGGCGGAGCCTTATTGGAATACATGGAAGGTAAAATTTTACCAGGAGTAGCTGCATTAGAAGCTTAATTCATACAACATATTTATTTTAAAAGGCGAGGAATTGTTTCCTCGCCTTTTTGTATTTTAGTCTTTTGTTCAGCCATAGCATATGATATATCCCAACGAGCCCGTTCAATTAAAATCGACATACATTAGTTTAGACAGTCGGCAAATCTATGAACCCGCTGAAACAGCTTTTTTTGCGGTTCGTGGCTTGCATCACGACGGGCATCAATTCGTAGAATCCCTGTATCAAAAAGGAGTTCGAGAATTTATTGTGGAAAAATCAGCCTGGAATGGCCCCTTAGCAGAAAAAGCCCAAAGCTGGCCTAATACTTCTATTTGGATTGTTTCTAATGCGATAGAAACGCTGCAACATATTGCGCACCTACACCGCATTGCCTTTGGATTACCCGTGGTAGGAATAACAGGCTCCAACGGAAAAACTACCTGCAAAGAATGGCTATACACCCTAACAAAGAACAAATTTAAAGTTGTCCGAAGCCCGAAAAGCTTTAATTCCCAAATTGGAGTACCCCTCTCCATTTGGGGCATAAAAGCCCATCACAGCCTTGGAATATTCGAAGCTGGAATATCTCAGATGAATGAGATGCAGCGCTTAGAACCCATTGTAAAGCCCGAATTTGGGATTTTAACGCATATGGGAGAAGCGCATGGCAAAAACTTCGAGTCTGATGAGGAAAAGCTTCGTGAAAAACTACAACTCTTTAGGCATACCAAGCACTTAATTTACCGAGCAAGTAGCAATACGAATCCGATCGTATCCGAAGAAATAAAAAAAATAAATCCGAATTGTGAGTTAATTAGTTGGAGCACCACAGACCCCAACCAATCGATATTCGTTTACTGGAAGATACAGGGTAAAATTAGCCAACTCAAGTTTCAGAAGCGAAATCAATCGGAAGCTTTTCTTTCGGTGCAATGCCAATTACATGATGAGGCTTCGTTGGAAAACTTAACGCACTGTTTGATACAGGCGCATTTGTTGGGTATGACGCAAGAAGAAATCAATCAAGCTATACCAGGAATCAAATCGATCTCCATGCGCTTGGAGATTAAGGAAGGTTTGCGAAATAACCAATTAATTGA
>JBDKFF010000238.1:0-3511 GCA_039798865.1 Bacteroidota bacterium | reverse complement strand
CGTCTTCCATCGCACGGAAGAAGTCACGAGGAGTTGGGTGTTTGAAGGCCCAATGCTTAATGTAGTTACGGAAAGCATAATCAAAACGATCCGGTCCTAGAATGTTCTCACGTAAAATACGCAAACCAAAACCCGGTTTATTGTAAGCTTCCCAGCCCAAATTACGCGCTTGAATCACATCCGGAATGCTCATGATCGGATCCGCCTCCGCACGGAAGATACGAGGGGCCAACTGGTGCATATCGAACTTCGGATTCTTATATTCCCCTTTGTTGAACGCATCCGTTGAATAGAAATTAATAAAGGTATTGAAGCCTTCATCCATCCAAGCAAATTTACGCTCATTATTTCCCACGATCATAGGGAACCAGTTGTGACCAAATTCATGATCAGTTACACCCCAAAGTGAGGCCGTCTCATCGCGGTATCCACAGAAGATAATGCCTGGGTATTCCATCCCTGAAACGATACCCGCCACGTTGGTCGCCACGGGATAAGTGTATTCATATAACCAATTAGAATAGTGCTCAATCGATGCTTTCACATATTCCGTTGAACGCGCCCAAGCTTTTTCTCCATCGGACTCCACCGGATAAACGGAAACGGCTGTCGCCTTTTTACCGCTCGGCAAATTAATCATCGCCGCATCTTGAATGAAGGCTTTAGATGAAGCAAAGGCAACATCACGGGCATTCTTACAAGCAAATTTCCAAGTCAAACGATCCTTGGCAGGACGAGAGGACGCTTCTTTTACCTCAGCAGCTGAACGAATGATCACCGTTTTTTCAGACGTTTTCGCAGCAGCCCAACGCTTCATTTGCTCGGCTGTGTAAACTTCCGCAGGATTTAATAATTCACCAGAACCCACTACGATGTGAGACGCAGGAACGTTGATCGAGTATTCGAAATTTCCATATTCTAAGTAGAACTCGCCTGCTCCCAAATAAGGCAATACATTCCATCCTTCGATGTCATCATAGACACACATGCGTGGGAACCACTGCGCTACCGTGTAGATATCTCCATTTTTCGTCTCTTGAATACCCATGCGGTCGGAACCGTTTTTAGGGGACGTGAATGAGTAAACGATTTTGATTTTAGCGATGCCTGTTTTCTCCGACAAAGGTGCGGCCAGACGAATCTGCATCCGTGTATCTTCCACGATGTATTTGGCAGGTTGGCCATCAACCAAGACGCTTTCAATTTGATAACCACCATCGAACCCTACGTTCCCAAAACGACCCCCTAAAACAGGCGTTGTTTTACCACCGCGTGAATTGGTGTTGAAGGAATTTTGGTCTAATTGCAACCAAAGAAAAGGAAGTTTATCCGGCGAGTAATTCTTGTAGGTAATTTCTACATCGCCCGAAATTTTGTGCTTGGTATCGTCTAATGAAGCCGAAATCTTGTAATCAGCTACATTCTGCCAATACGCAGGACCTGGAACACCTGCCGCGGAGCGAGCGGGAGAAACGGGACCATAGTTCCATAATGGATGGAATAATTCGTACGCATTATATTGCGCTGAAACTTGCAAAGAGCCTAACAAAAGACCGAATGCCAAAAGCTTTTTAAGCATAGTGATGAAGGTTAAAGTCTATAATTATTCAAAAATCGTCAAAATCTCATCGTCAAGCAAACGTTTTGTTAAACCAAGTGCTTTCGGAACCTCATAATGGTAGAAAAACTTCATCGTATGAATCTTATCTTGATAGAATGATTTTTCAGTTGAATCCAATTTAGCAGCCGCCACATTCCCTTGCTTCAGCCATTGCCAAGCCACCACAATCAAACCAAATAGTTCCATATACAAAGTAGAATCCGCCAAGAAAACATCCGGCTGACCCGCTTTGCTCAATTTATGCATCGTCACTTTATTGAGACTCGCAAGCTCTGTGGCCAATGCCTCCGCATAGGGCTTCGTAATTTCATCCTGCATCCCTTGTTGGATATCCGCCTGAATCTGCTTCACCAAAGCCTGTACCGCTTTACCTTGGGCACTTGGAATTCCGCGACCTAACAACGTCAAGCCATGAATACCCGTCGTACCCTCATAGATCGACATAATCCGTACATCCCGTGCCATTTGCTCCAAAGGAAAATCCTCCGTGTAACCATAGCCACCTAAAACCTGTAAACCTTGATTGACCGACAAGATTCCCATTTCGGCCGGATAGGTTTTCGCGACTGGGGTCATGAGATCGAGAAGTAATTGGGCTTCCAACTTCTCTTCGCCTTCGAGGCATTTAGATAAATCCTCCCAAAGGAAACATTGGAATAGAAGACCCATGGCTCCTTCGACGATCGATTTTTGGTAATACAACATGCGTTGTACGTCCGGGTGATTTTGAATGAGTGTCGGCGGGGTTTCTGGATCTTTATTGGTCAACTTTCTTCCTTGGCTTCGCTCGGACGCATATTGTTTCGAGAAATGATAGGCTGCCGATGCAATGTAAGCACCGCCCATTCCCACGCCAAGGCGCGCTTCGTTCATCATTTGGAACATGTAGGAAAGACCTTTGTTGGGCTCCCCGACTAAATACCCAATTGAATCCCCTTTATCCCCAAAGGAAAGGTGCAACGCTGGTGTTGCCTTTTGGCCCATTTTATGGTAAAGTCCCATCGAAATAACCTCATTGGAAACCCACTGCCCATTTTCTTGTCGGCGCTTCGGAACCACAAAAAGCGAAATACCTTTTGTACCCTTGGGCGCACCTTCCAAGCGTGCCAATACCAAGTGAATGATATTTTCTGAAAAGTGATTATCACCCCCTGAAATAAATATTTTTTGACCTTTGATGGAATAAGTTCCATTGCCCAAGTCCTTTGCTGAAGTTGTTACGTCGTTCAACGAACTTCCCGCTTGAGGTTCAGTTAAACACATGGTTCCAGTCCATTTTCCGGATAGCATATTGGGAACAAAGGCTTGCTTCAATTCCTCGGAACCAAAGCTCGCAATCAAATGCGCCGCACCATTGCTTAATCCCGTAAACATAACGATGGAATTATTGGCTGCTCCACGGATAAATTCATGGGCTCCGCCGACAATCGATGGTAATTGTTGGCCCCCTTTTTCATAGGAAAATGTGGCTCCAATCATACCCGATTCCCCCATTTCTTTCACATAAGCCTCAACGCTTGGATGTACCTGAACAGTACCGTCAACAAGTTCTGCTTGCTTGCGATCAGAATCTACATAATGGGGACGAAGGTGGCGCTCCGCGATCTGCTCGGCGGAATCCAACACCATGTCAAACATATCAGGCGCATAATCCGCATAACGGGGATATTGGCACAAAGATCCATAATTGAATACCTCTTTCAGAATGAAGTCGAGGTTGCGGCGGTCATATTCTCTCGGCATAAATTTTCAGTTTAGATGGAAACAAATTTGCAGAGAAAAAATTTATTATGCAAGCATACTATATTTGAAATATAGTGTACGCAAGACATATAAATTAAGCCATTAATTGGGAGGTAATTTTAATCCGATATTGTAAGGAATCCAGGC
>JBDKFF010000237.1:0-3023 GCA_039798865.1 Bacteroidota bacterium | reverse complement strand
CATTACCCGGAGTGGGTCGCAAGACAGCCAATGTGATTGCCTCGGTGATTTACAACCAACCGGCCATGGCGGTCGATACGCATGTATTTCGAGTTTCCAAACGATTGGGATTAGTTCCTGCATCTGCGAAAACACCTCTGAAAGTAGAATTAGCCCTAATTAAACACTTGCCGGATGATATTATCCCACGCGCGCATCATTGGCTAATTTTACATGGACGATACATTTGCTTGGCCAGAACTCCGAAGTGTTCCGCATGCAGCATTACCCATTTCTGTGCTTATTATGCTAAAAACCAAGCCAAATGATTGAGGCAGCCGGTATAGTCACCTCCCTACTCGGAGTCTATTTTTCGAGCCAGCGCCACTGGGTCGCCTGGGTTTGGAATATCATTGCCTCGGGTATCTACATGTATGTTTTTTATGAGGCAGGACTCTATTCTGATATGGAATTACAGGGGCTATTCATCATTATGGGAGTTTATGGCTTGTACCAATGGAGAAATGTCGAGTCAACTTGGAGACCCGAAAAAAGTTCGCTACTATTTATAGCCATTGGCATAGTGATCGCAGGACTTTACGGAGCTGGGGCGGGTTATTTTCATGAAAACTATACGGCGCAAGCGAAAAGCCCCTATTGGGATGCTAGCTTGACAGGCCTGAGTTTAGTTGGGACCTACTGGGCTTCTAAAAGGAGAATTGAAAACTGGGTACTCTGGATATTCGTAGACTGCGCCTATGTGGCTATGTATTTAGTGAACGGTTTATGGATGACCGCGGGGCTCTATTTTGTCTTCGTTCTGATGGCGATTCGGGGTTGGATTCAATGGCGCAAAGAGCTCAAAATCAACTGATTAAAAATTTGTCGTAGATTTTATAAGAATCAGCATACAAAATTGGGCAATAAAATTATCTTTGTAAAACAGAACGAAGAGTATTCAGTAAGGTGCTGAAAATCAATCAATTATAAATTTATGTTCTGAGGATTAAACCTAGTAACAATTATGGCGACGGAAGAGAAGAATCGTTATTCAGCAGAAGAATTAAAAGAGTTCGAAGCAATCATCAAAGGGAAATTAGAAGAGACAAACGCGGAATTAAAATACCTACGCGCGGCTTTGAGTAAAAAAAATGATCCAGGAACGGACGACACATCGGGCAACTCGAAAGTGATGGAGGATGGAGCGGATACCCAAGAAAAAGAGAGTATGAATCAGTTGGCCGTACGCCAACAAAAATTCGCCAAAAACCTTGAGAATGCATTGATGCGTATCAAAAACGGAACGTATGGAGTTTGCATCGATACAGGCAAATTGATTTCCAAAGAACGTTTACGTTTAGTGCCACATACGCAACATTCGATTGAGGCCAAATTAAAACAACGCTAGATGGGATTTTTCGACAATAATGGCTTGGTAGATTTATTAAAAAACTACCTAAAAACGCAATTTGAACTCGTTAAACTCGATATTCAAGAGCGTTTAGAGGCCCTATTGGAACGATTGGTTAAATTCATCATTTTGGCGTTCGCCTTAGGTATCGGCGTTTTATTCCTATTACACGGAATCGCTAATCTGATAAATGATTATTTAGGCAGTCCATTTTGGGGACATTTAATTGTTTCTGGAGCTTGTTTTATCGTGGGGGGGATTATGATGGCTAGTTTTCGTAAGCCCACTGAAGAGATTGAATCAGAAGAAGAAATTGTAGAAGAAGACATTACCGAGGATGAGTCAGATAAAGAATAAGAAAGCACAATTAGAGGCGGAAGCCGCTAATTACGAAGATAAAATAGGTGAATCAATCGCCGACATTAAGCAGGTTGCTAAAGAAAAAGGCACCCAAATCCTAGTTGCAGGTGCCGTTGTTGCAGGTGCCTATTTATTGTATTCACTGTTATCTAGCGATAAGTCGGAGAAGAAATCCGAAAAGAAAGAATCTTCTTTTTTAGGGAATGCAATCACCTCATACGCAGTCGGAATCGCATTATCTCTCGCGAAAGATCAATTAGTTGAATATTTGAGAAAGCTCGAAGAAGATTCCGTTAAAGAATAAGGTTTTTGTTTCCCTAGCACTACCTTTGGCAAACCTGAGGAGGATTGCCAAAGGTAAGTTTGCTAATTTTCCATCAAATAAGCTTTAATAAACTCATTGATATCCCCATCCAATACGGCTTCTGTATTCGATGTTTGGTAGTTGGTCCGATGATCTTTCACCCGACGATCATCTAATACATAGGATCTGATTTGAGACCCCCACTCGATTTTCTTCTTACCCGCTTCCACTTCGGCACGCGCCGCATTTCGCTTATCGATCTCAATTTGATATAACTTCGATTTCAAAAGTCGCAAGGCAACTTCTTTATTCTGCAATTGCGAACGTTCCTGCTGACAGGCAATAATAATCCCGGAAGGTTTGTGGGTCAAACGAACCGCCGTTTCCACCTTGTTGACATTCTGTCCCCCTGCCCCACCCGAACGGAAGGTATCCCAATCGATGTCGGCCGGATTAATATCAATCTCAATCGAGTCATCTGCCAAAGGGCAGATATAAACCGATGCGAACGAGGTATGACGACGCGCATTGGAATCAAACGGTGAAATCCGAACCAGGCGATGAACACCATTTTCTGATTTCAAATTCCCATAGGCAAATTCGCCATCCACTTCGATGGTCACGGATTTGATACCGGCAACATCACCGGCGTTCTCATCGACCAAACGAACTTTGAACCCATTTTTTTCCGCCCACATGTGGTACATGCGCAGCAACATGGAAGCCCAGTCTTGGGATTCGGTCCCACCGGCTCCGGCATTAATTTCGAGAACGGCACTCATGTTATCCCCTTCTTCCGACATCATTTTTCGGAACTCGAGAGATTCGAGCATGGTTTCGAGTTTGGTGCCTTCGGCATCCACTTCGGATTCCGTGGCCTCCCCCATTTCATAAAATTCCCAGATGGTTTCTAAATCGTCTTGCCCGCGGGACAGTTGGTCGAATCCATCCGTCCAAAACTTCAGCCCG
>JBDKFF010000236.1:0-6760 GCA_039798865.1 Bacteroidota bacterium | reverse complement strand
TCGATAGGCCTCAATTTGGGGCCCTAAGATCATGATTTTTTCATTTCGAATAGGCAGCGAGCTTTCTTGAATTCGTTTTTGGCTTTGTGTTTTCCAATCCAATGCCAAAGAAAAATAACTTAATCCCAACATTCCCCAAATCATCATTTCTCGAATCCAATACTTTTTTAACAGGAAAAAGCTATTGAGACTAAAATAGGCCAATGCAGGCAGGAAAAATAGCACATTGTTGCTCTCTGTCGCCGGAAGTGTGAATATGGCAATGATACCCGTAAATATCCATATCAAATTGGTTTGTTGGGCCTTCTGACCATTCGATTTTACCTTGGGGTTTTCGACCACTTTCCAGAACCCATAGATCGCAAAGGCAATGGGTGCTAAATAGGCCCAAGCGATATCTTGCAGTTGGGCCCAAACGGGAGCATGAAATTCAATCGCTGAATTTTGGAATACTTGAATCAAGTAAGGGAAATTCCCATGGTAGGTGTACACTAAGCCCGTTATGATGTTCACAATTAAAAAGCCGACAAGAACAAGTAATAACTGACGAATATTAATACCCGAATAAAATACCAAGCTCAAAAATGCCCAAAAGATGAATAAAAAATAGCTAGGATAGCATAAGCCTGCCGCCCCAATGAATAAACCGATCAGAAAAACACGGTCATCCACATTTAAGGTACTTTGTTGTTTGACGATTTCACGCCAAGCCAGTAATAAAAATGTAACTCCTAATAATGCAGCCGAGGGAACAATGAAATCAAGGGAGAAATGAAAGAAAACGGCGTAGATAAAAAAAGGCAAATAACCCATGGGGGGCATGAGTTCATACCGCTGAATTGTTCGCTGGAAAACAAAACCTTGGAAAATAATTAACGCGCTAGCCCAATAGGCATTCATGGAAATAGGGATTCGCAAGAAATCTAATAACTGAAAAAATCCTGCGGCGAATGGCCCCGTGTTGTCCCGAATATCTTGATACATTCGAAAGCCTTCATTTAGCTTTTGACCAATTAATTGGTTCTTTAACTCCCAATAAAAGGGAGCAATCTCTGCCTGAACAAATAGAAACGTCGATATCCCCCAAATCACCAACATGATTATTAGGGGAATAGATGCGTTCGAACGGAGAAATTGAAACATAATTGAATTTTGAATTCGCTAAATTACGGTGAATCCAATTATTATTGTGAAATTTGTAAGATTTTTGAGTAGAAAAGCATCGGAGCAAATATGGAAAGTAAACGTCAACAAAAGTTTGGGAGACAAATTCAGAAAGATTTAAGTGATATCTTTCAAAAAGAATTTAAAGAATTGTTCGGCCGGGCGATGGTGACAGTGACGGATGTGAAGGTAAGTCCCGACTTGTCTGTAGCGCGCGTTTATTTAAGCTTTCTTTTAGCCGATGATGTCAATCAAATCATGGATTCCTTGGCCGATAAGAACAAGGCGATCCGCAATGCATTGGCCAATCGCATTCGAAAACAAGCACGTATTATCCCGCATTTAGGTTTTTACTTGGACGATACGGCAGCTTATGCGGCAAAAATTGAGGCCCTATTCGAGGGTCTCGTGATTCCGCCATCAGATGGCATTCCTTCAGAAGAAATCTAATTAGACCTTCCCGTGAATCTATCCTTATTTATTGCAAAAAGGTATTTTTTTTCAAAAAGTAAGGCGAGTTTTATCTCCCTCATTTCCCGTATTTCCATGATTTCCGTAGGTGTAGAAGTCATGGCCCTTATTCTTATTCTTTCCGTATTCAATGGGCTAGAAGATTTTCAGAAGGGATTATTTAAAACCTTTGACCCCGATTTGCGGGTGTTATCGGCAGCTCAACAACCCTTTGAATTAAGTCCTTCACAAATTAAATCTATTCAATCCATTCCTGGGATTCATTTTGTGAATCCCGTCTTGGAAGATCAAGGTTTGCTTCGCTACGATCTAAAACAACTCGTTGTGCGATTTAAGGGGGTAGATTCCTCTTTTCTGGCCGCTAATCGCTTGAAGAAACAAGTAGTCGAGGGCGATTACTTTCTAGGCGATACAACCCAAGCATTTGCCTTAGTGGGTATCGGGGTTTTTCTGAATATGGGTATGAGTTTTGAGAATACGGTAGAGCCTATACAGGCATGGTATCCAGATCATGATCGTTTACGGCGCTTTTCATTAAATGAGAATACCATCCGTAGTCAATCCTTTTTCCCGGCGGGTGTCTTGGAGGTCGAGCAGAACTTTGATAACCAAACCGTTATTGTTCCTCTTCAATGGATGGAGAATCTCATGAATATGCCAGGGAAGCGCTCAGCCTATGAGATTATTCTAGATCCCCAAGCCAACGATGTAGCGGTGAAGGACCAACTGAAAGCTATTCTTGGGAAAGATATTCTTGTTCAAACGCGTGATGAACAGCATGCCCTTTTGTTAAAAGCCATCAAAATCGAAAAACTCTTCGTTTTTTTAATCATGGCCTTTGTCATGGGAATTGCATCTTTTACCCTTTTCTATGCGCTCTCACTATTGGTGATTGAGAAACGCCGGGATCTACGGTCATTAATGGCCATCGGGATTACGCCGAACCAAATGCTCCGTAGTATTTTGTATTTAGGACTTTTGATTAGTTTTTCTGGCGCGCTGGTAGGGATGCTCTTGGGTTTTGGACTCGCTTGGCTCCAACAGCAATTTGGGATTGTTCCCTTAGGAATCCCAAATGCACTCATCGATGCCTATCCTATCAAAATGGAAGTGGGGGATTTTCTGTGGACATCTCTTACCGTAATCGTAATTACGTTTATTGCATCCATTTTTCCTGCCAAAAAGGCCATTCAAATGACCTTTGATCTTAAGTAGTCGGGTTAAATTCGCCTTCCCATTTCGAAACGACGCAGGTCGCTACGCCATTGCCAGCTACTGAAGTGACCGTACGTCCCATATCCAAGAATGGATCTACTCCGAGTAGTAATGCAATTCCCTCTGCAGGTAGATTGAACATCGTCAAGGTTCCTGCGATGATTACCAAAGAAGCTCTCGGTACACCTGCAATTCCCTTGGAGGTAATCATCAATGTCAACAACATGGTAATCTGTTGCTCCAAAGACAAATGGACCCCGTATGCCTGTGCAATAAACCCTGTGGCAAATGTCATGTAAAGCATCGAACCATCTAAGTTAAAGCTATAACCTAAGGGAAGGACAAATCCTACAATGCGCCGACTGCATCCGAATTTCTCCAAAGCTGCAATAGTTTGTGGAAAAGAGGCCTCCGAGCTTGCCGTAGAGAACGAAATCAACAATGCCTCTTTCAGTTCCTTCAGTAATTTCCAATAATTGATTCCGTTAACTGCTGCAATCAACCAGAGTATGACCGTTGTGAAAAACAACAATCCACCCATAAAGCAAAGCATGAGATAACCGTAACTAATTAAAATACTCAAGCCTTTATTGGCCACTACCGTCGTCATCGCCGCAAATACTGCATAGGGAGCTACCTCCATCACGTAATTTACCATCTTGAAAACCACCTCTGCCAAGTTCTCAATCACATGAATTAAGCGTTTGCCCGTCTCGCCAATAGAACCTAAGGCTACCCCAAAAAACAGGGAAAAAATAACAATTTGTAGTATTTCATTTTCAGCTAATGCCTTAAAAAAACTATCTGGGAAAATGTGTAAGATGAAATCCTCCAAGGATTTTGCTTTGCTGGCATCGATCCCTGTCTCTGTGCCTGCGCTGGGTTTAGGCCAACTTTGTAAACTCCCCGGTTGGGTAATATTAACCACCACTAATCCCGTAACCAGAGATAGAATCGTGGCAAAATAAAAGTATCCGATGGTTTTTACTCCAATACGACCTACGGCCTTAAAATCACCTAGTTTAGCAATTCCTACCACAAGTGTGCAAAACACGAGCGGGCCAACAATCATTTTGATTAGTCGAAGGAAGATTTTTGAAATCACCTGAACTTTGCCCGCAATATCATGGCTGACTTCGGGTGCTAAAGTAATGAAGAGGTATTCGCCCAAAACAAGGCCTAGTACGAATCCAATGATGATTTTCTGAGTTAAGCTAAGTTTCATAAGGTTTTCGGTTGACGTAAGTGCTTTTTGTAAAGCGGCATTCGGTACGCAATCATTCCCCAAATTAACGGAAATAAAAGCAAGTCTAAAAGTTTGTTGTTAGTTTGAAATTGAATTTTATCAATGACGAGCGTACTATTTTCTCCACTTGCCTCAATGCGATGCTCATGCCTCCATGCTACAATCCCGAAAGGAACAATAACACCCTCATCAACAAATACATGCGATTGGCTATCAAATTGGTAGGAGGTAATCTTGGATGTCCAGCGGGTCTTGTAAATAAGAAAATCAAGTTCAATAATAACCTGATCATTCGCTTGGCAACCATCGAAACGAATGATTCGAGCAATCGGGAAGGGGGGAGCTAATTTAGCTAAAAGGTCCGCAGTGAAATGTTTCCATACGAAGGGCATGGAGGCAGAAACCCGGCAAGTAAGTTCGAATTTGGGCATTAAAAACGTGCCAAAATGTGAAGTAGAAACCCTACAATTGCTTTACAGCCCATCGCAATGTACTGTGTCCATTGCATCGCGTTTTCACGGCTCTCTTTTTCGTCGGGTTTACTTTCTACTTTCGTTTCTGAATTTGCATACAGCACAATTCGTTTTTGCTTCACCTTGGATGAGTCGGTTTGAATCGTTTTCGGGTGTAAGACTGCATACTCCACAAGACCAAAGTTGCCGAATAAGAAGGGAGCAATCAAAACCAAAAAAAGGAAATAGATTTTCTTCATAAGATTAATTGACTTTTTTCTTCGCCTCCTCAAATTTCTGTGCTTGCTTTAAAATAGCCTCTTCATTGGCTTTTTGATCCAATTTATTTTGCTCTTGATTGGCTAAAATCTTCTCTTTTTCAATCTTCGTTTCCTCCAATTTCTTGGTTAATAATTCGGTTTGCCGACGATTGGAATCCAATTCACGAATCATTCGTTCTGCCGCTTTTTGATTCTTTGTTTTCGTCGCAATTAGTTCATTTAAAGCCTTTTCTTGCGTACGAACATCCTCTTCTAAGTTGATTAGTTTTACGAATTCTTCTAACCAATTACTCGCGTCCCTGTATTTTTCATGCCCGTTTTGAATGTAATTGTCTGGGCCTGTTGCAATAGAAACAAATAATTTTGTTTTGTTCTTTTCTTCACCTGTTTTGGACAACAAGGTTACCGGAGAACTAGAAATATCTGAAATTTTCGCTTGGTAGACATTGATTGCACCGCCACGTCCAGCTTCTACGGATCCGTATTTTTTCAAAAACTTTTTCCAAGATTCAATTACGTATTTTTCTTCTGAATTGATGTAGGTATAAAAACCTTCTTTCTTCGCTTTTTCAATCTCGTCCATGCCCGTAAAGACCTGACCGAAAAGTGAAACACACGAGAAACTTAGTACAATTGCGAAAATGAATCTTTTCATACGGACTGATTTGTTGATTGCAATGAGCAAAGGTAAATTATTAAGGACATTTTTTGCACAAGATGAGCTCATTTTTTTCATTCTTGTTTTGAATTCCAAATAGCGTTAAATCTCCGCCATCCTTAAGTTTAATTTTTTTTCGAAGCGCATCCGCCTTCAGTGGAAAATTCTTCGTACTGATGTTGACGCGCGAGTCTATAAGATGCGGCATCAACCATTCTCGTTGCACGGGCCCGGAAGAAATTTTATCATAAACCTTTCCGGGGAAATCATGAACTCTTTCATTGGAGCTGTATAAATGCGTATGCTGACCTAATTGCCAAACTCCCAGTTCTTGCACCTTTTTGAAAAATCCTGCTTTTAGAATTGATGGGTGTACTTCATAAATATACCTTCCCGCATCGCCTAAGTTCATTTTAGCTTCTTTTTCTGCTTCAAGGGTACTCGAAAATAGAAGAGTTTGCTCAATGGCCAATTCGATCAAGTCAATGGGTGGGTTGAGGAGGTTGATCTCCGACTTAACAAACAATAACTCCTTAACTTCCTGTTGATAGGCTACAACAAACACCTTTTCAACCCCCTCCAATTCCCTAATGGCACGTTGAATATCCAAAACGGGACTCGTCTTAATTAATAACTTACTATTTTTTGTGTAGTTCAATAAGTCCAAAACGTTAGGTTGACAATCCTTGAATAAAATCACCTTATTGCCTTGCTGATCCCGTCGAGCCGGATCTACATAGATCCAATCAAAATCAGCTGAAATATAATCCATTCCATTACCCTCCTCATGATTTACATTTGACAAACCCAAAACGCTATGATTATAGCGCGTTCGATGAACTAATTCAGTTTGCTGTTCTACATAAGTGACTTTTTCGCAGGTTTGTGAAAAGGCCCAAACGTCGACCCCCATACCACCGGTAATATCAATTAATTTTCCGTTTACTAAGCTTGCTTTAAATAAGGCCGTTGCCTCGGAGGATGCTTGCTCCAGCGAGATTTGTGCCGGGAAATAAATAGCCGGATTAGCTACCCAGGTAGGTAGTTTGTCAACTAGTTTTTGACGCGCCTGTACCTGTGCTGCGAGCTTTTTGATATCCAACGTGGGATATTTTTTAGCTGTTAACGCAAGGCTGGATGGATCTTGCTGTCGGTGTTCCTGAATGAATTTTATTTCTTCCGCTTGAAGCATACAGCAAAAATAGAATGTTTGTTGTAAATTTAGCTGTATAAACAATTTCTTATGTCGATTTATCAACTAAACGTTAACAAG
>JBDKFF010000235.1:0-7790 GCA_039798865.1 Bacteroidota bacterium | reverse complement strand
TCTTCGCGTCCGGCTTCAAGCTCAAATCCTGCGCATCAATACTCGAGATTAATTTCTGACGAATTAAGTGACTGATAAAGTGTTCCTGCGCAGGACCCACGGAACCAGAAAGCCATAAGGTACCCAAGCGACGCATGAAAGGGTAAATCACATGAAGCATGTAACTTTCAAAGCCATGGACCTGAACCATGTTTCGAGTCAACAGCTGAAATTTGGCTTCATCTAAATCCAACATGGCTAAAGTCAGCGCCTGAATCTGATCCGGAAAATCGAATTGGCTTTCCGATAAATGAAGAATGTGCGTGGCCATTTCGGCCTCCGACATATTTGCAATGGCCGAAATTTTGAAACCTCCTTTATCTTGGAGTAAAGCAATGTTAAGTACTCGTTTTAGCTCCTCGTCGGTGTACGTACGGATGTTGGTTTCCGTCCGACTAGGCGTTAAAATACCGTAGCGCTGCTCCCAAATACGCAATGTATGCGCCTTGATCCCACTTAAATTTTCTAAATCCTTAATTGAATATATGGCCATTCTCCGCATCAGTATACTAGGCTAACGATTCTAAAGAAAAATTGTTTAAGAAAAGATTTGCAATAATATCCAATGGCCCAAAAAGAAGCAAAATTGCAGGACAGCAATTAGCCGGAACAAACTTGATTTCGTTGATAAACCGGATGTATTATATACCCAATGAAAGAAAAAACTAATTAACCACCAAGCCCCAAAATTCTGAACAGGTACCGTATTCCCCGACCATTGCCAAAAATCAAAGTGCATGGCAACCGGCTCGATCAATAAATCCAATGCCGTCATTAACCCAGCTCCCAAGGCGGCTTGGCCGATTTTCCCCGATACATTCCACTCAGCCACCACAGCATTCGTTGCAATTAATAAAATCACCCAGTTCAACCCGATCGTAATCGGCACACGAAGCACCTGAAATCCTAATGTTTTCCCGTAGGCATATACACCAAAAATTTGCCCCGTTTTCACACCGACAACCTCGACCATCCAAGCCCCACAAGCTATCGCGGTTAGCAAGATGTAAGCGTTTCTAGAAGGATTGGGGTAATAAACCACACAAATAAAGGCCGTAAACCACAAGGTCAAAGGTGCCAACGAGGTAAACAACGCTGAGGTCGCTGGAATATTCATCCCGAGCAAACCAGCTGCATATAGAACAATTAAAAAACGCTTTAAAAATTGTGGGTTCATATGTTTATTTTTACCAACCAATAGGTTTATGCAATTCGATGCCATCCTCGCCTATCAACTGCATCGGCAATTGGCATTCTATTAATTTTTCTTTTGTAATCAATTGGCTCGAACGAGCCTCTTCCTCCAGCGAGTCATTTTCACGTAAGGGTGGGAATAACATCACCACCGATTTATCCGCAAAACTTTCATTGACTGCTTCTACACAAGGCGTAAAATCTGTATCCCCTGAGACAACAAAAGAAACATCATACGCATCTAAATGCGCGTCCATCAACAAATGTGTCGCTAAATTCACATCCGTCATTTTTTCCGTGGGCGTTATCCATTTATGATTGCAATGATAGCACTCAATGGTCTTGTTGTGATAGGAGCCATAAATCAAATCGACACCCGTCAAAGACAAAGCCGCTAAATAGGTGGACTGTCTTTCTTCCTTTGCCTCATCATGTGTGAGACGTGATGTAAAAAATTTGACAGCTACTAGTTCTTGATTCGAATCAAGAAAACTTTCCATAAGCTTTTTTACATCTAGCCATTTACAAAACTTCAAGCCTGCGTCAACCATTCCAAAGTATAGATTGGAGCCATCGATATAGGCAATCACACGCTGCTTGGATTTATTCATGACCAAAAATAAAAAAAAGTCCTGGCATTTTACCAGGACTTTCGAAATGAAACGGGCGGATGATGGGACTCGAACCCACGACCAAGCGCACCACAAACGCCTACTCTAACCAACTGAGCTACAACCGCCATTTAGGACTGCAAAAATACGGAAAGCTTGCAATAATGCAAACCCAAAAACAAAAAAAGGGGGAGAATTTTAAAAATCTCCCCCAATAAAATTATTTCTGGGCGGCTAAATAACGCGCTTCTGCCTTATTCCAATCAACAACACTCCAGAATGCATCAATGTAATCTGGGCGCTTGTTTTGAAACTTCAAATAGTATGCGTGCTCCCAAACATCCAACCCAATTACCGGAAAGCCTTTTACATCAGCTACATCCATCAATGGATTATCTTGATTTGGAGTTGATGAAACCGCAATGGATCCATCTTTTTGCGCTACTAACCAAGCCCACCCTGATCCAAAACGCGTAATACCCGCCTTCTTGAATTCTTCTTTGAACGCATCAAATGATCCGAATTTCGCATCAATCGCTTTCGCTAAAGTTCCTACCGGCGCTCCCCCGCCATTGGGAGATAAAATGTTCCAAAACAAATCATGGTTATAGTGACCACCTCCATTATTACGAACGGCTGGAGACAATGTCGAAATCGTCGCAAACAATTCCTCTAATGATTTACCCGCAAGTGGCGTATCATTAACCGCTGCATTCAAGTTGGTCACGTACGCATTGTGATGACGATCATGGTGAATCTCCATCGTCAATGCATCAAAATGTGGTTCTAATGCGTTATTCGCATAAGGTAAAGGTGCTAATTCAAAAGCCATATCTGTAATATTAAATTGTGAATGATAATGCTAAATTTTAAAACACGAATTGGGTACCTTTTGTTCGTTTCCCTTATCGTTTACGTGAAAAAAACTCTTTCAATAATGCCTCGGACTCCTCAGCTAATATTCCGCCAACAATCACTGTTTTCGGATGCAAAACGCTCGAACCCAAAGCTCGAAAACCCCGCTTTTCCTCGGAAGCCCCAAAAACCAAACGTCCCAATTGAGACCAATACAAGGCCCCCGCGCACATCAAGCAGGGCTCCAAAGTAACATATAGGGTACAATCTTTTAAGTACTTGCCTCCGATCGTTTGAGCGGCCGATGTAATTGCCAACATTTCCGCGTGGGCCGTCACATCCGTCAAAATTTCGGTCTGATTAAAGGCCTTCGCAACAATCTTACCTTGACAAACGACAACTGCCCCAACCGGGATTTCATCCTCCTCCAGGGCCTGCTCTGCCTGACGGAGAGCTAATCCCATGTAATATGCATCCTCATTTAAAACCATTAGGCAGGCATTTGAATCACGCGATTACGTAAATAAAAATCCAATAGGACAATCGCTGCCATCGCCTCCACGATCGGTACTGCGCGAGGCACGACACATGGATCATGCCGCCCCTTTCCTGAAACCGTGATCTCCTCACCCTTTTCATTTAGACTCGATTGATCCTGCATAATAGTCGCCACCGGTTTAAATCCAACCCGGAAATAAATCGGCTCACCATTAGAAATACCCCCTTGAATACCCCCAGAATGGTTTGTCAAGGTTTTTAAACTTCCATCTGGACGTTTCTCAAATAAATCATTATGCTGCGAACCTCGTAATGCGACCCCATCAAAACCACTTCCATATTCAAAGCCTTTTACCGCATTAATGCTCAGCATGGCCTTGCCTAATTCCGCATGCAATTTATCAAAAACAGGTTCTCCCAATCCCACCGGACAACCCTTGATGTAGGCCGAAACAACGCCTCCCACCGAGTCTCCCTCTTTCCGAATCTCATCAATATAGGTAAACATTTTCTCCGCCAATTCCGGATCCGGGCAACGTACCGCGTTGGATTCCGTTAAACTCAAATCCAATTGCTCCACGGGTGTTTCTAATTTCAAGGTACCTACTTGGGAAACGTAAGCACGAATCTGAACGCCCAGCTGGTTTAAAACCAATTTCGCTAATGCTCCTGCCGCCACTCGGGCAACTGTCTCACGAGCAGACGATCGACCGCCTCCGCGGTAATCACGTAGGCCATATTTTGCAAAATAAGTGTAATCGGCATGGGATGGACGGAATTGATCCGCAATATGCGAATAGTCTTTTGAACGCTGGTCGCCATTCCAGACCAACATAGCAATGGGCGTACCCGTCGTTTTGCCATCAAAAACACCCGAAAGAACTTCGACAGAATCCGCCTCTTTTCGTTGCGTCGTAATTCGTGATTGACCAGGCTTTCTGCGATCTAATTCAGATTGGATGAATTCCATATCGAAATTAACGCCAGCCGGACAACCCTGAATGACTACACCCACAGCGGCGCCATGTGACTCCCCAAAGGTGCTTATTTGAAAAATTTTACCGTATATACTCCCCATAACACTATTTTGACGCCCTCCAAAATAGGAAGACAATGAATCCAAACATTATCATCAACACAAAATTAACCAATTGTCGCCAGTTAGCCCAGCGATTCCAATGTACGTCCAAACTATCCTGATTCTCAATCGATTCATATAATCCTCCTTTTTCCAAAGAAGTATCTAGTTTTCGATCACGCGGTTGTCCGACGACGGTCAATTCAAGCTTTGAACGTAATGTGTCAAAGCGTTCTTTGTCCACATTAAAGTAAATCCAATTGAAATAATTCGCTAACGCAAATTTACCCGGTTGCTCCGGAATAATACGAACAATATCTGATTTATTCCCAAACATCTGATCTCGCATGGGAAATACCGCACGCTCTGTAGAAAGCAAATTAAAACTCAAAAAATAATCAGACGCCACTTCCTTCGTATCCCAAAGAATGTTGTTCCCATCCCCCAATACCTTTGATTGATAAATCACCTTCTCCCCCGTTTTCGTCTGGCTCATATCCATGGTCTCCATAAGCGTATATCGACCTACCGGCACTTTCCCGGATAAAACATGCTTCGGAAGCGGTCGAGGGTTTATCGAGAAAGCCATCGAATTCAAATACAAAGGCAATTTTTCCTTCGACTTTCCGGCTTGCAAAAGTCGGAAACGAACAGAGGGTATTTGAATACTTTTTGAGTCCAAAGGGAAATAGGTCGCCTGAAAAAATCGGTACTCCGTATATTTTTTCCCTTGAAAGTTTACCTGAACGACTCGTTCCACTTGCAAACCAAAATTCTCCTCCCAACAGTTTCTCGGTCTAATTTGTTGGACCAATGCAGGAATTTGCACATCGTTATGGTCGAAACTTAATTCCAAACCATTGTTCGTAGGAACATACAATGACATTGTTAGCGTAAATGCCTGACCTACAAAGGGGCGCACCACATCCGAACGAACAAGAAAGAAGGGCTTGTTTTTGGCTAAATCAACTTGCGCAGGTAATTTGATTTCCACAGGTGCTTCCTCCTGTTTTTCTTGGCCTGGGCTTACCTGTACCACAAAAGGCTCTATTCGGAAAACTTGTTTATTTACTTCCAGTTCCAGCGCAGGAACGAGTACACTGCCGGGTGCATTAGGCTGATAATACTGTGTAAAAGTAAGCGTTTGGACAACTTGTTCATTTTCAAAATTGGACGCCTTACTCCGACTCACGCCCAATTTCCGAAATCCATTAATCTCAGGAAAACGGTAAGTTGGCAATTGCTCGCTCGCAGAAATCGAAAACTGGATACTGAACGGATCGATGGAAGTGATGCTTTTTGCACCTAATTGCACCTCAATAGTCTCCTTATTCTGCGCAATCAGTTGGGCCGAAGGCAAACAAAGCCCCAGCAAGAATACGCCCAGAAACAAGAAAAAATACCGCATCCTCGCAATTTACACAATTATCGCTTTAGACCGCAATCACCAAAGACGCATTCGGAAAGAAATTCCCAAGGCCGCATACCAAGAATCCCCCTTCTGGATACTCTTCCCCGCAGAAACATCCAGCTTCACATGATCGCTCAGATAATAAGCGAGGCCACCATCCACCCATGTATCCGTGTAAGCAGAAGCAGGTAATCGTCCAAAAATTTCCGCATAAGCATACCCATGCTTGCCTATATTAACATTCGGTGCAATCCGATAAATTCCCTCGACACTTCCATCGGAATGATATTCTGCTCCAAAATTGTAGCCAATGCCCCAAGGACCCCCCAACGGATTCTGAAAGGTAAAGATACTTTCTGCTACGGAATGCGGCAAAGGGTTTAATTCACTTTGATCCCGACGATCCTGCTGCACATGATATTGAACAATTAATGCCGTCCGCGGAATCCAACCTGATTCCTGAAAGAGATGTGATTTAAAGCCAAGGGATTCCGTGGACAATCCTGCACCGGGTTCATGTACGAGCGTATAACGCAGTTCAACGAGCGGATGCAAGCCAATTTTAAGTAAACTGGTAGGCGTCAAATAATGAACATCACTTCCCTCAACGACACGATTAAAACCCACTTCCGCTTGAAAAAAGCCACGTTTGACAATAAACGGGCATTCGGTTTGATCCGGCCGATCCGTTTCAATTCGGCCATCCTGCTGAGCAAAAACGCTCACACTTACCAGTAAGAAAAACAGTATCCCAATGCGCATCGCACGAAAATACTAATTTTTAGATTAATCTAAAAATTATTTTTTGCGTCCAAAATAAAAACCGATCGCGTAATACAACTCACCAAACCAAATCGATTGCTCGGCATGATCCACCGCTTGCCCAGTGGTACGAACGTCCCACAAATTTGTATATCCACCTTTGATTGCGGATTCAATGAAAAAGCGACGAGACAGGTTAAGTCGCAAACCCGTCTTCAATGAAGCACCTGCTCCGGCTAAATTCCAATAATTGTTACGCCCCAACGTAAATAAACGAACATCCGAACGTGGAACTACAGCCCCAATACCTACTCCATTAATCCACTCTAAACCCATTTTTCCTTTTCCCGGATTCCACAAGGGTTTATAATGTTCTAGCTCGACAGACGCATAATTAAACCCGTCCGTATGTTCATATCGCAGGAAATCTTTCGAAGAAATCGAAATAGGTGTATTGTTATAGGTCCCCACATAAGCCGGATTAATTGTAAATGCTGGGTTGGAAACCTGCGCATTGATATATCCCGTAATATGAGAGGATTGATCCGGAACCATCACATACTTCATGTGATCCCAGCCGACGCTAATCGACAAATTATCTTTGATGAAATAACCCGCATGCATGTTAAACTCTGGAATCGACAAAAGCTTCGGATTAAAATAGGTCTTAAAGCCATCAAATGGGGTTGGTGCATCTTTTGCGACGACATTGTCCAACGTAAAATCATAGCCAGGACCCGTAAAATGAATATCTGAGCTAGGATAATCCGATCGATTATACCCCCAAAAAGCAAAAAATGAGCCCTTGCGACCCTCTTGTTGGGCCTGTGCAAAAAAAGATGCACCTAAAAATAAAATGAATACGTACTTATACATTAATGAAAAAGGTAAGTTCAAATTTGCAATAATTTTCAGGGATTACACTGATAAAATTCTGATTTTACTCAGAAAAGTAAATCCATTGAGAAATATTTCAAATTCAATGACGTAAATTGCGAGTTCATATCACGTCTAGGTAATAATACCACATTGAAACATAAGCCCACGAGGCCTTGATCAACATGAAAAAAGGAGCACCCAAATTTGAATATAAAACTTTTACCCTTGGAGAATCATTGACCGAGGAGCAAAAGGAGTACTTCCGAAAATATGGGGTTATTCAGTTCAAAAACTTCATATCAAACGAAACTGCTGAACTTTTTATCGCCGAACTCGCAAAAATTGAGGCTCAATGGTTGAACGATGGCGTTGAGAAAATTAACGGCATTCCCTTGAAATTTGGTAAAAATCCAGAAGGAAAGGACATGATCCAACGGATGTGTTTCACCAACAAATACAGTGA
>JBDKFF010000234.1:0-3014 GCA_039798865.1 Bacteroidota bacterium | reverse complement strand
ACGCAAATCAGCAACCTCCACCCTAAGGGCAGCGTTCTCGGATTCCAAAACCTCAATTCGCCGAAGCAGAACCGAAACCAAATCCTTTAAGGCCAATATGTCGTCCGATAACTCCATGAACCAGATTTATTCACTAAAACAGTTTTACATAGACTTGGGTTGTATTATGCCTAAGTTTTTACAAATTGAAATAAAATTACCTCCCGCCAATGACAGATTGGCGGGAGGTAGCAAGGTGTGCATTTATTGATTATTCTGTCGCGGTGCAAGTTCCAGTAAAGCCAAAGTCACCATTGATGGAATAGGTGACCGTTGAAGTCGAAATTGCACTGCACGATCCGCCACATGAACCGTAACAACAAATCAACAGCACATCGAATATCTCACTCTCGTCAGTGCCCGACATTGCGGTTGCTATGGATGTTGTAGGGCATGAACCGTCTGGATTGCGACAGATACTGGTGCAGCATTGGGTATTGACAGTACCAGTAAAATTCATAGAAGGTGCGTCGTTGTGGTACCATGCACCAAAAGCACCTCTTTTGTAGTGATCCATGTCTGTACGTACCTCATTGTAAGGGCCAAACACATTGTTCACTTCTCCATGATACTTTCGTGAACATGGAGAGCAATCGTACATTTGGCTGCAAGACATAAATGAAGCCCGCTCGTGGATTTGCTCCTTTTCGCGCCATATCTCGTGAGCGGTCACGTTAGGGTTGCTGTCCAAGTTTTGGCCGTGTTCCAATTCATTGGCAAAAGCAGCATCAGCCTCGTACCATTTGTCATAGTTCACCCGAATGACTCGGTTTTCAACTTGATAAACCCCGTTTTTGTTGGCAAGATGACGCAGAATTTTGAAATCCACTGAACTTTTCAGGTAAATTTCCCCGTCATCGCCCTTGGTTGCGGTAACAAATGCTGGCAGGTTGTTAGGGTCAAGGTTTTCACCGTTTTCCCGCATCAACTTTTTGTAGGCAAGAAAATTGGACTCAAAGCCGGGAAATTGTGCTTCGACTTTGTCCGTTCCCTTTTGCCCAACTTCTACCAATTTGTCAACCGCAGCCTCGAAAGATGCTTGGGAAGCAAACACGAGCCTGTTTTCTTGGAAAGAAACACCGATTAATTTTGGTGCTTCAACCGTCGTTACGGCCTCGTTGCTGTTTGATTCCTTCTGGCATGACCAGATTAAATTTGCCGCAAGTGCGGCACAAAGTATGGACAGAATCCACACAGATGGCTTGATGTTTTTCATACGAAAAGACATTTAAAAGTAATTGTTGGTTTTCTTGATTGTAACGCACAAGATTTACGTCCCAAATTTGAGGATAGTTATGGGTTCTGCCGATGCACACCTATTTTTTATTATAATTTTTTTATAGTTGCTGCTATCTATTGTATATACGCACCATGGTGCGTGATTGCCCCACCCGTATGGTTGATATACGCACCTGAGGTGCGTGTATTTCCGCTAAGGGCGTGGTCAAAGATAATCCGTTTCTCAAATGTCCAGGTCATCCAAAGGGCTTTTTATGTTACTCATACCTTTTCTCGTTATATGGGTGTAAATCTCGGTAGTTTTGGTGCTTTCATGTCCTAAAAGCTCTTGTATGTAGCGTAGATCGACGCCCTTCTCAAGTAAGTGGGTGGTGAAACTGTGCCGCAAGGTATGTACCGTGGCATAAGGGTTGATTTTAATCTTCTCTTTTGCCATCGTAAATATTTTTTGAACGCTTCGGGCTGAGTAGGGGCCGCCTGTATCTCCCTCGAAAAGCCATTCTAAAGGCTGATAAATACTAAGGTATTCCTGAAGAAGTCCAAATGCCTTCTCCGATAAAAGGGAGTAGCGATCCTTCTTTCCTTTTCCGGCATATATAAATATACGTTTGGCCTCCGGTTGAATATCCGCCAGTCGTAAATTCAATAGCTCGCTAAGCCTTAAACCGGCTGAATAAATTATCATTAAGATGCAACGGTGTTTAAGGTTTTGGCACACTTTTAATAGTCTGGAAACCTCCGCTTCCGTCAGTACATGCGGCAATTTCTGAGGCCGCTTCGGCCGGATGATGTTCCGAACCTTCTCTTCCTGATCCACTACCTCCGTGAAGTGGTCGGCTCTACCCGGCCACTTTTGAATCAATGTCGAAGAACTTGTGTGTCATCAGACGTCCTCATTTCCCTGATTTTCAAGCATGTTTGTTCATCCAATCCGCTCTGCAGCCAGTATTAGCATGAAGGTATCGTTACGAGGGGGACAGAACATCCCTTCAAATCCCAATCAGTCTTGTAAAAGTGGTGAAAACCCCCGCGAAGCCCAAAAAATCGCACGGCTCCGCCCCAGCCTGGTACATTTTTCCCGCATTAATACGAAAATAACGTAACAGGCTCGCCAGAAAGGCGATCGTTCTGAATAACAGGGACAAATATATTGGTCATTCTTTATTGAGCAAATATTTTGCCATAAAATTTTTTCAAGAGTGAAATTTCTTGCCCCAGACTGCTCTCAAACGCTTTTAAACCGCCGGGGCAATATACCCGCAACCCGCTCCGCCATAAGCAGGAACCCCGGTTGTGCTCACCTAATGCTGTTCGCAGCAATTTTTGCGCTGCATTCATACCGGAATGCAGTAACTTTGACGCTAACACCAGCATAACTGACCAAATCTGTCAATATTTTATCATGATTGATATCCTGGACTACTGAGCTGGGCGGGAAGTTCAAAACGGCGGCGGCGGCGCACCGAACTCAGGGAAATACCCTCCAGAATCAGCACCAGGTCAGACCACGCCAGCGCCTGACCGCGCACGCGCTCCTGCGGGCGAGGCAGTTCGAAACGGCCCTGTTCCAGGCGTTTGTAGTAAATCACGAATCCGCTGCGATCCCATACCAGCATCTTGACCTGATCGCGACGCCGGTTCATGAAGATAAACACCTCCCCGCTCAGTGCGTCGCGCCGCAACTGATTGGTCACTATGCCCTGCAGTCCGTTAAAGCTCTTGCGCATATCTACCGG
>JBDKFF010000233.1:0-5409 GCA_039798865.1 Bacteroidota bacterium | reverse complement strand
TATCCTTCTGTTCATTTGCTTATTCAGCTTGGGTGCTTTTGCGCAAAACCCATCTTTTAAACCCATGGACTCATTTGAGGCTATTTTAGCCCGGGCAAAAAAAGAGCAAAAACCTATCTTTTTTGAAGTCTTCTTGCCCAACTGCTCGCATTGCATGGCTTATGATGGGACACTGAAAAACCCAAAAATCAAGCAGTATTTAGATAAAAATGTATTGGCTTATCAATTGGATATTAGCAAAAGAGAAAACGGGCTTTTCCTTCGTAAACAAAAAATTTACATCCCCTCAACACCCAGCTTTGTCGTTATTGGACCCGATGGGAAAACCTGGGATGTTCAAACAATGGGGGATGAATTAAATTCAGTCGAAGGAATTTTGAGCACCTTGAACCGAGCGATTGATCCGAAAAAAAGGGATGAGGCCATTTTGACGAAATACCAACAAGGGGCTAGGGAATTCGACGAAATGATTGGATTGGCAAATTTTACCCGAATGACCATGGATACGGTTCAAAACATCGAAATCGTCCAACAATTAGCGGAAGCACTTCCGAAAGACAAATACGAATCCGAACTCGGCTTTCTACTTATCCGCAAGGTGATGCTCGACAATAACAACCCCCTATTTGAGCACTTCATTAATAATTTAGCCGCATACCGTAAATCCGCAGATTCGATAACCGTGAGAGCGGCGGCTGAGAATACCCTCATGTCTACCCTATTTTCCAGTCGGGCACGTAAATTCTCCCCCGAGCGCATCGCGGGAATCAAAGACGGCTTAAAGAAAATAGGACTTTCGGACGCACAAGTGGCTAATCGTAGCATTGTCCTTGAGGTACTTATAGACCTCGACAAGGACCAAATCGAAAATGCGATAAATCGTATCAATTCCTATTATGGCGGAAAAGCTATCCCCGAAAAAGAAAAAGAATTTTGGTGTAAATGGTTAAACCGAAAACTGGACCCCAAAAATCCTTGTCCATTGAATTAATCTTACTTGGATAAGTGTGTAAATTCAAGTAATTTTCAACTACACATCCCTGTTTAACCAATTTTCTATGAAGAAACTGATACTCCTTTGCCTAAGTATTACCCTACTAATAGGATTTTCGAGTTCCATTCCATTAGTTGGAGAAGAAAGCTTAGAATCTGTATTTAAACGCATCAAAGAAGAGGTAGATTCAAATTCCCAAGCCTATAAAAGCCTTGGCACAGCTTGTTCAACAATCGGACATCGATTAACAGGAAGTTCAAATGGCAAAAAGGCGGAGGAATTTGCCTTTCAATTATTTAAAAAATATGGTTTTCGCGACACCAAATACCAAGGCTTTCAAGTAGAGGCTTGGGCACGCGATACCGTTACACTTTCAGTTGCCCCGCCCAAATCGGATGATTTCAGAGAAATACCGGTCGTTTCCTTAGCGCTGACTCCCGTAGAATCAAAAATCCAAGGGAGCATTGTGGATTGCGGGAATGGACTAGATACCGATTTTGAAGCAAAAAAAGAACTGGTTCGTGGCAAGGTTGTCCTAGCAAATATTGGGCTAGTAGATGCCCCAGCCGGAACTAAAAATCTACACCGATCGGAAAAAACGGCATTAGCCATCAAATACGGCGCCAGTGGCGTAATTTTTGTCAATACGGTTAAAGGACAAGTGTTACTGACTGGTACTGCTTCGGTTACCGGTAACTTGATTTCAATTCCAGCGGTATGTATTTCCTGGGAAAGTGGATCCGAAATTCGTAATTGGCTTGTAGATCAGCCAGGACTTCTCGGGATGATTGAAATGCACAATGTAAGCCAACCCATCAAAGCTCGTAATGTAGTAGCAACACTACCCGGAGATAGCCGCCAATTACGTCATGAAAAAATAATCATTGGAGGACACTTGGACTCCTGGGATTTAGCCACGGGAGCCATCGATAATGGAATCGGTTCATTTTCCGTCATTGATATTGCGAGAACATTTAAAGCGCTTGGCTTAAAGAGTAAACGCACCATTGAATTTGTCGCATTTATGGGCGAAGAAGAAGGCTTGCTAGGCTCAAAAGCTTATATCGAACGGGCTAAGAAAACAGGGGATATCGACAACATCGTCTACATGATTAATTTAGATATGGTCAATGATGTCCATGGGTTCAATGCGGGTGGCCGCGACGAAATGATGCCTATCCTAAAAGAAATTGGGGATAAGATCAAATCCATCGACCCAAGCTTTGCCAATAAGCTCGAAAATTCGGCAGGACTTCACTCCGATCACCAAGTGTTCCTCATGGAAGGAATTCCTGCAGCTGACCCTTTAGGGAAGTTGCCGAGAAATGTGTTGGATTGTTATCATGCCAACTGCGATGATTTCTCTTTGGTGAACAAAAAAGAAATGGAGAATAATGTCAAATATACTTCGATGCTATTATACGCATTGGGCAATGCGACCTCCATTCCTGCCAAGAAATTAGACTTTTATTCCACGCGCGATTTCTTCATTAAACAAAACTTGCGCCACGAATTAGAATTAGGAAACGAATGGCGCTGGGGAAGTAATTAAAATCTCCCCAATTTGATTATTTTTGTAACAAGATTGATATTTACCAACCTTTATGAATTCGACAAATCCTTCATTTTACGAGCACGACATGGAAATGATCCCAGAAAACACCTTCAAATCAATTATTAAAGTAGTCGGTATCGGTGGCGGCGGATCCAATGCCGTGAAGCACATGCAGGAAATGGAAATCAAAGGAGCGGATTTGGTGATTTGCAATACCGACTCGCAAGCGTTAGCCTCCAATCCAGTTACGACGAAAATTAAATTAGGCCAACAAGGTCTTGGAGCCGGCACGGATCCTGAGGTGGGTCGTTTGGCCGCATTGGAGAGTCGGGAAAAAATCCTTAACGTCCTATCGAATGAAACCCAAATGGTGTTTATCACCGCGGGGATGGGAGGAGGAACTGGAACAGGTGCCGCACCGGTCATCGCAGAAATTGCCCGTGAAAAAAACTTATTGACGGTAGCTGTGGTAACCGCACCCTACAATTGGGAAGGACGTGACAAAATTCAATACGCCTTGAATGGCGTGGAATCCCTAAAGAGATATTGTGACACGGTAATCGTGGTCATGAACGATAAATTAGCTGAACATTACGAGAATCTACCGATGTCGGATGCCTTCTCAAAAGCAGACGATGTGTTAGCCAAAGCCGTTAAATCGGTTGTTGATGTGATTGCAAAGCCCGGTGATATCAATACCGACTTCATGGATGTGAAGAAAGTATTAACCAATGCCGGAAAAGCGATGATGAGCTCAGCGCATGGAGATGGTGAAAATCGGGCACACGATGCCATTGCCGAAGCATTAACATCCCCTCTTTTAAACTCGCAACAAATTAAAGGTGCCAAGCGTATCTTAGTAACCGTTTCTACGGCTAGTGGGCATCCTTTGTTGATGAAAGAACAAAATATCATTATCAATTACCTGAATAGCCGTATCCACAAACAAGCCGACATGGTTAAATTCGGTTTCTCAACGGATGAGGAATTAGGTCAAAGTTTATACTTAACGGTTATCGCAGCCGGATTCGAACACGAGGGCGATGAGTTTGGTGGATATTTTGAAACCTCCGATTCAAGCTATGAAGTAGTGGATGATCTAGGTCAAAGAGAGTTTACTCCGGGCAGCACGATTACGTTAGATACGGAATCCGGTAACAATCCGATGAGCGAAGAAGAACGCTTCAATTACCTGGTAGATCTTTATGCGAATGGTGGACCTAGCGAAACGGAATTCGAGGTACCAACCTACCGCCGCAATGCCGTGAAATTGTATGCCTTGGATCGTTTACCTGAAGATGAATGGGTAACGTCTGATTTATACTAGTTCGACCGCACTTGTTCGATTGTTTCCCGAATTAAATCTTCGCTCGAATAAGCAATTTCAAATTCCGATACTTCGGCTAAACCACCCATGGATATACCCGGGCGGCGATAAACCATGGCAGAATCCCGCAGGGTTTTTGCACTTGTATGCACAGCATCTACCCCAATGTCTAAAAAATGGCGGCAATTCTGTGGATTAACCCCACTTCCCGCCATGATTTCAATGCGTCCATCTGCTTGAATAACCAAATCGGCAATATTCTCAATGCCATCAATCGCTTTGTCGCGCAGCCCCGAAGTCAAAATGCGTCTAAATCCGAGCAAAACTAATTGTTCCAGAACCTGATCGGGCTCCCGACTCACATCAATCGCCCGGTGAAAGGTCAAGGACAAATCGCCGACCTCCTGTCGGAGTTCTTGTAAAAAATCTACATCCAGGTCTCCATTGGGTAACAAAGCCCCAACGACCAAGCCATGTACACCGACAAGTTTAAGTTCCCGCGCATCGTAAATCAAGTTTTGTTTCTCAAAATCATCATAACAGAAATCCCCACCTCGAGAACGAAGCATCGCATGAACTTCAAGCTTCGTCTTAGCCATTACCGCTTTGACTAATCCAATGGAAGGAGTACATCCGCCATCGTGCGGAGAGGAACATAGTTCGACCCGATCCGCTCCTGCCCGATCCGCAGCGACGCAAGATTCAAGTGAATAAGCACAAACTTCAACAGCAACCCTTGATTTTCTTCCCATAAAAATAGGCCCAAATGAGCCGTTAAATAGCTTTTTTGATAATTAACGAAAATTTAAGAAATAAATCTTTTATAAATATTTTTTTATTTTACTTTTGCACACAGATCAAAATGAAATAATAAAATTTCCTAAAATATGTATTGGACACTAGAACTTGCCTCCTATTTGGAAGATGCGCCTTGGCCAGCATCAAAAGATGAATTAATTGACTTCGCCATCCGTACAGGATCACCTTTAGAGGTAGTCGAAAACCTACAAGAATTAGAAGACGATGGACAACCCTTCGAAAGCATCGAAGAAATTTGGCCAGACTATCCGACGAAGGACGACTTCTTCTTCAACGAAGACGAATATTAAAATCAAGAGGCGAAAGCCTCTTTTTTTATGCCCTTAATCGACTCACTAACCTCTTGATTTCGCAATCCGATTCCCCAACGTCGCATTAACACATCATCCCACGAACTAGCCATTTCATGGGTTTTTAAATAGTCAATCTCCGATTCCAAATAAGGTAAATCCGGATGTATCCGTTTAGGTGCTTCAGCCAATAAGTTCACCGCATTCGAACCGTAGGTCTCCCAAAGGTGAGTTTGAATATCTTTTGCCACCTTCCACTGATCCACTAACTGCTGAAATGCAGGACGCATCGATTCGTCTCCGCCCGATAACTGGTAATTCGCCGTTAAACAAGGTTTAGGAACTTGATGAAAGACCTCGCGCTCCAAAACATCCAAGGTATCCGATGCCATCACCCGGTAAGTCGTCCATTTCCCACCCATGA